>NZ_VZZR01000011.1:0-32522 GCF_009650555.1 Pseudomonas sp. EMN2 | reverse complement strand
AGCCACCTTCGGCGACGCGGTTGTTGCGTTCGATCAGACGATCCGAGCCACCTTCGGCGACGCGGTTGTTGCGTTCGATCAGACGATCCGAGCCACCTTCGGCGACGCGGTTGTTGCGTTCGATCAGGCGGTCCGAGCCACCTTCAGCGACGCGATCGGCACGTTCCTGCAGGCGTTCGGCGCCACCTTCAGCCAGGGTGTTCAGCGGCTGGGCAACAGTGGCTGCGCTGGAGCGCGATTCGGCGCTCAGGTGCTGGTCTTCAGCGGGCAGGGCGAAAGCGTTGGCGGCAAGTACGGACAGGGTCAGGCTCAGCAGCAGATGGCGTTTCATGATTCGGTGCTCCTCTCGGGGGGCTGAAAAGTGGCTACGGAGGCAATGCTACGCCGCGTAACGCCAGAGAGAAGTTCATCAGGGTAATGGTAACAATCGACGCTATTGATACTCAGGTGCGACAGCTCTGAATCAAGGGTTGTGGCGATGATGGCGGCAGTGTGCGCTGCCGATTTCGCAGTAACACCCTGGCGCGTGGCAGACCAATAGCGCAGAAAAGTGCCAGGAAAACTTCGTTATCATGGCAACCCGGACTAAACCCTGCGGGTTTTCGTCAGTCCGACATGTTAAGTGCCATCGTTATGCCCGCCTCATGCCCTGCAGCCAGGAGAACCCCGCAATGACGCGCCCCGCCAGAATCCTTGTCTGGACCTTCGCCACCCTGGCCACGCTGCTGGCGATCCTGGTAGTGGTTATTGCCACCTTCGACTGGAACCGCGTAAAGCCACTGCTCAACGAGAAGGTGTCCGAGGCCCTGCATCGGCCCTTCGCGATCAACGGCAACCTCGCCGTGCACTGGCGCACCGCACCGGAAGAAGGCGGCTGGCGCGCTTTCGTGCCCTGGCCGCATTTCACCGCCGAAGACCTCACGCTGGGCAATCCGGACTGGCTCAAGGAGCCGCGCATGGTCGGCCTCGAGCGGGTCGAGTTCCGCCTGGCGCCACTGCCGTTGATCGTCCAGCGCATCAGCATCCCGCGCATCGACCTGGTCAAGCCCAGCGCCAGCCTCACCCGGCTGGCCGACGGCCGCGCCAACTGGACCTTCGACTTCGGGCCCAAGGACGAGAATGAGCCCCCGTCGAAATGGGTGTTGGACATCGGCGCCATCGGCTTCGACCAGGGCAATGTCAGCTTCGACGACCAGACCCTCAAGACCAGCCTGAAGGTGCAGATCGACCCGCTGGGCAAGCCGATCCCGTTCAGCGACATCGTCGGCAAGGCCCGCGCCGAGAAAGCCGGCAACGCCCAGGCCTACGCCTTCGGCCTCAAGGCCCAGGGCCGCTACAAGGGCCAGGCAGTGGCGGCCACCGGCAAGATCGGCGGCCTGCTGGCGCTGCAGGATGCCAGCCAGCCGTTCCCGCTGCAGGCCGACGCCCGTATCGGCGACACCCAGGTGGCGCTGGCCGGTACCCTGACCGACCCGCGCAACCTGGGTGCCCTCGACCTGCGCCTGGAGCTGTCCGGCAGCAGCCTGGGCAACCTCTACCCGCTCACCGGCGTGACCTTGCCGGACACCCCGGCTTATGAAACCGACGGCCACCTCAACGCCAACCTGCATGCTGCCGAGGGGGCGCAGTTCCGCTACGAGGGCTTCAACGGCAAGATCGGCGCCAGCGATATCCATGGCGACCTGGCGTTCGTCGCCAGCCAGCCCCGGCCGAAACTCACCGGCAACCTGGTGTCGAACCAGTTGCTGTTCAAGGACCTCGCGCCCTTGATTGGCGCCGACTCCAACAGCCAGCAGAAAGCCCGTGGCGGCGCCAGCAAGCAGCCGGCGGGCAAGGTGTTGCCGGTGGAAGAGTTCCGCACCGAGCGCTGGCGGGCCATGGATGCCGACGTCACGTTCGCCGGCAAGCGCATCGTCCACAGCGAGCAGTTGCCGTTCAACGACCTGGCCGCCCATGTGATCCTCGACGATGGCCTGTTGCGCCTGGAGCCGCTGCGCTTCGGCGTGGCCGGCGGCAACCTCGACTCCAACATCAGCCTGGACGGGCGCAGCACGCCGCTGCAAGGGCGGGCCAAGCTTACCGCCCGCGGGTTCAAGCTCAAGCAGCTGTTCCCAAGCTTCGCGCCGATGCAGACCAGCTTTGGCGAACTCAATGGCGATGCCGACCTGCGCGGGCGCGGCAACTCGGTGGCGGCGTTGCTGGGTACCTCGAACGGTGACCTGCGCCTGCTGATCAACGATGGCGCGATCAGCCGCAGCCTGATGGAGATCGCCGGGCTCAATGTCGGCAATTACGTGGTCGGCAAGCTGTTCGGCGACGAGGACGTGAAGATCAACTGCGCGGCGGCCGATGTGGGCATCAAGGATGGCCTGGCCACTACACGCCTGTTCGTCTTCGATACCGAGAACGCGATCATCTACATCAACGGCACGGCCAACTTCGCCAGCGAGCAGCTGGACTTGAAGATCACCCCGGAATCCAAGGGCGTGCGGCTGTTCTCGTTGCGCTCGCCGTTGTATGTGCGCGGGCCGTTCGCCAAGCCGAATGCCGGCGTGCAGGCGGTGCCGCTGGCGCTGCGTGGCGCGGGGATGGTGGCCTTGGGTGTGGTGGTGGGGCCGGCGGCGGGGCTGCTGGCGCTGATCGCGCCGAGCAGTGGCGATGCGCCGAACCAGTGCACGCCGCTGTTGCAGCAGATGAAAGCCGGCAAGGCGCCGGCTGCGGTGAACAAAGGTCGTTGAAGTGCGTGGGAGCGGCGGTTCGGCGCCCCGACTTGCCCCGCGATGGTTTCAAGGCCATCGCGGGGCAAGCCCGCTCCCACGTAGGTATTGTGTTTACAACCCCTGCAACAGATCCGACATATCGTCCGCGTGCTCTTCTTCCTGCTCCAGGATGTCCTCGAAGATCCGCCGTGTGGTCGGGTCGCTGTCGCCGATGAACTGGATGATCTCGCGATAGCTGTCGATGGCGATGCGCTCGGCCACCAGGTCCTCCAGCACCATTTCCTTCAGGTTCTTGCCCTCCACGTACTGGGCATGTGAATGCTTGCTCAGGTTGTCCGGGTTGAAGTCCGGCTCGCCGCCCAGCTGCACGATGCGCTCGGCCAGCTTGTCGGCGTGCTCGGCTTCCTGGGTGGCATGCTCGAGGAATTCCGCTGCCGCAACACTGGCCTTGATGCCGCTGGCCATGAAGTAGTGGCGCTTGTAGCGCAGCACGCACACAAGCTCGGTGGCCAGCGACTCGTTGAGCAGGCGCAGGATCTTCTCGCGGTCGGCCTGGTAACCCTCGGTCACCGCGCCGTTTTCAGCGTGCTTGCGCGCACGTTCGCGCAGGGTCTTCACATCGGTCAGTTCAACGCTCATGTTCATCTCCGAAAGCATCAGGGTGGTCATGCGCCGTGGGCGGCGTCGCTGTCTTGCTGGCGTTGCTTGCACGTCTTGAAGCCCTTGGCATCGACATGCCCGGTGGCGTCAAAGCGCACGTAGTAGGCCTGCTGGTGGCCGTCGCGGTTGAGGATGTAGTCGTTGCAGGTGCCGCCATGGGGCAGATCGATGACATTCGACGGGTTGCCGCCGATGGCGATGACCTTCTGCATGGTCATGCCGTTTTCCACCTGCTTGACCAG
Source organism: Pseudomonas sp. EMN2 (assembly GCF_009650555.1). Classification (NCBI taxonomy): domain Bacteria; kingdom Pseudomonadati; phylum Pseudomonadota; class Gammaproteobacteria; order Pseudomonadales; family Pseudomonadaceae; genus Pseudomonas; species Pseudomonas sp. EMN2. Next base: position 28,900 of record NZ_VZZR01000011.1, on the reverse strand, counting down.
CGGCTGGTCGCGGTAGGTCACGTAGTCCACCGGGTTTTCCGGGCGGCTGCTGCAGGCGGCGAGGGTGGCGCTTGCCAGAAGAATGGCCAGGGTCTGCTTGTACATGGTCCCGCTCCTTGCTCGAGGGTCTGTTTTGCTTGGAACCGCGCGGCGCGCCAGGAGTTCGATTGCGCAGGGCGCAAACGGCGCTGTAGTGTGGGCCGGTCGTCCATGGAGAGGGGCAGGGGCAATGACGCAGGCGTTGGCTACACGCTATCCACTGGTGCTGGTGCCGGGCATGCTCGGGTTTGTGCGCTTGCTGCTCTATCCCTACTGGTTCGGCATTGTCCCGGCCTTGCGCCGGGGCGGCGCGCAGGTGTTCCCGGTGCAGGTCTCGCCCTTGCATGGCAGCGAGGTGCGCGGCGAACAGTTGCTGGCCATCATCGAAGACATCTGCCAGCGCACGGGGGCCGAAAAGGTCAACCTGATCGGCCACAGCCAGGGCGCGCTGAGTGCGCGCTATGCGGCGGCGAAACGCCCTGACCGGGTAGCTTCGGTGACCTCGGTGGCCGGGCCCAACCATGGCTCGGAGCTTGCCGACCACCTGGAGCGCACCGCACCTGGCGACTCACCCCAGGGGCGCATCCTCAAGGCTGTGCTGCATGGCCTGGCGGTGTTGCTGGTGTGGCTGGAGACCGGCTGGCGCCGCGATCCGCTGCCGATCGACGTGCATGCCTCGCATCAGTCACTGACCTGCGCCGGGGTGGCGCTGTTCAACCAGGCTTATCCACAGGGGCTGCCCGAGGTCTGGGGCGGGGAAGGGCCGGGTGAGGTGAACGGGGTGCGCTACTACTCCTGGTCCGGCACCCTGCAGCCCGGGCGCACCGACCAGGGCCGCAATCGCTTCGATGGCAGCAACCGCTTCTGCCGCCTGTTCGCCCGCAGCTTCGTCAGGGAGAAAGGCCAGTGCGATGGCATGGTCGGGCGCTTCAGTTCGCACCTGGGCCAGGTGATCGGTGACGACTATCCGCTCGATCACCTGGACATCGTCAACCAGTCGCTCGGCGCGGTGGGCAAGGGCGCCGAGCCGGTGCGGCTGTTTACCGAGCATGCCGCCCGGCTCAAGGCGGCGGGGTTGTAATCAATCGCGGGGCAAGCCCGCTCCCACGCAGCAGCTCTATGCCTGGTGGGAGCGGGCTTGCCCCGCGATCATGTGCAGGCGCTACCGACGCACCGGCGTAGTCCAGCGCTCGGCCAGCAGCACCCCAACCAGGGTCAGCAAGCCGCCCACCAGGTGATAGCTGGCCAACTGCTCATCCAGCACCAGCGCGGCAATCACCGCCGTCACCACCGGCAGCAAGTTGAAGAACAGCGTGGTCCGGCTCGGCCCCAGCCGGTGCACCGCCTGCATCCATACCCGTGGCGCGACCATCGAGGCCAGCACGCAGGCATACACCACCAGGCCGATGTTTTGGCCGTTCAGCCCGGTCTTGGGCGACAGCAGGAACAGTGGCAGCAGCAGCAGGATCGCCACCAGGATCTGCAGGTACAGCAGTTGCATCGGCGGCAGGCGCAGTTGCCATTTTTTCAGCAGGAAGCTGTACAGCGCATAGGCGAAGGTGGCCACCAGCATCATCAGGTCGCCGCTGTTCAGGCCCTGGTGCAGCAGCGCCGAAGGTTGGCCGGCCGAGACCACCTCGAGCACGCCGAAGAACGACACCAGCGCGCCGAGCAAGGCGCCGTAGCTCAGGCGCTGGCCCAGCCAGGCGATGGACAGCGCCAGCGACATCAGCGGCATCAGCGACAGGATGATGCCCATGTTGGTGGCGCTGGTGATGCCGGCGGCGAAGTAGGCCAGGCTCTGGTAGATGGCCATGCCCAGCACGCCCAGGACGAAGACCTTGGCCAGGTGCGGGCGGATCGCTGCGCGGTTGCGCCATACCTGGGGCAGCAGGAAGGGGGTGAACAGCAGGCCGGCCAGCAGCCAGCGGTAGAAGCCGATCTCGGCCGGGAAGATGGCCCCGGCGGACAGCTTGGTGACCACGGTGTTGCCCGCCCAGATGAGGATGGCGGTGAGGGGGAAGAGGTAGTTCATGAGGCATCTCGGATAACGGTGAACACCTGTGGGAGCGGGCTTGCCCCGCGATGGCGGCCGCCTGGGTGACAATACCGGGGCAGGTGACGCAATCGCGGGGCAAGCCCGCTCCCACGGGGAGGGTGTGATGCCTGGCATTATCGATTGTCTGTTCAAATCTCTATACTCCCATCCAGACAACCCGCCCCGCGAAGCAGCCAACATGTCCCGCCAGTACCTCGACATCCCGCAATTCGACCAGCTCCCCGCCCCGGTCTACTTCCGCTACGACGAATTCGGCGCCGGCAGCCAGAGCGCGCCCCATCGTCACCCCTGGGGCCAGCTCAACTACGCCTCCCACGGCGTCATGCACCTGGATGTCGAAGGCCAGCGCTTCATCTCGCCTCCCCACTACGCCGTGTGGGTGCCGCCGGGCACCGAGCACGGCTGCTACAACCCCCAGGCCATCGTCTACCGCTCGGTGTACCTGGACCGCAGCCTGTGCGCCGAGCTGCCGGCCCAGCCCTGCAGCCTGGTGGTCAGCGACATCCTCAAGGCAATCCTCGGCGACTTCGCCCGGCGCGACCTCAAGGTGGCCCAGGACGCCTGCGACCAGCGCCTGGTCCAGGTGTTGCTCGACCAACTGCACCAGGCGCCGCGGCAAACCTGCTACCTGCCGTTCGCCCACAGCGACAGCCTGGGCCAGGTGCTCGCCGGCCTGCAGGCCGAACCCGGCGACAACCGCCCACTGGCCGACTGGGCCGCGCAGGTGCATGTCAGCGAGCGCACCCTGGCCCGGCACTTCTTGCGCGAGCTGGGCATGAGCTTTGGCGAGTGGCGCCTGCGCCTGCGTTTTTTGCGGGCCATCGAGGCGCTGGAGGCCGGCACGCCGATCCAGGCCATCGCCTTCGACCTTGGCTACAGCAGCGGCTCGGCGTTCATCGCCATGTTCCAGCGCCAGGCCGGCTGCACGCCGGAGCAGTACCGGCGGCAGGCCCGGGCAGAGATGTAAGAATTGTTGTCTACACTCAGCTCGACAGGCGCGCACCGGGCGCGCCGCCAAGGAGACCACTCCATGAAGCTGCTGCATGTGCCACTGCTGGTGTTGGGCATGTTGATCGCAGGGCAAGGATTCGCCGCCACCGCGCAACAGGAAAAGATGAAGACCTGCAACGCCGACGCCACCGCCAAGGCGCTCAAGGGCGATGAGCGCAAGGCGTTCATGAGCACCTGCCTGAAGAAGGATGTGCCGCAGACCCAGCAGGACAAGATGAAGACCTGCAACGCCGACGCCACCACCAAGGCGCTCAAGGGCGACGAGCGCAAGGCGTACATGAGCGACTGCCTGAAGAAGAAATGACCTGCGCCTATGCCTGTGCTTTGAAGGCTGGCAGACTGCGGGACTTTCCGCTGTCTGCCGTCGAGGCTGTATGACCTTCACCCCCCGCCAGATCTCCCTTGCCAGCCTGGTCATCGTCATCGCCGGCCTGTTGCTGGCACTGCCCCTGAAGTTGCTGCCCAGCCTGCTGGCCGGACTGTTGGTGTTCGAGCTGGTCAACATGCTCACCCCGCGCCTGCAGCCGCTGATCGCCGGGCAGCGCGCCCGCTGGCTGGCGGTTGCCCTGCTGGGCACGCTGGTGGTGAGCACCCTGACCCTGCTGTTCGCCGGCGCCTTCAGTTTCCTGTTGCACGAAGCCGAGAACCCCGGCGCCTCGCTGGACAAGTTCATGGCCCTGGTCGAGCGCGCCCGTGGCCAGTTGCCGCCGTTCATCGAAGCCTACCTGCCGGCCAGCGCCGCCGAGTTCAAGGTGGCCATCGGCGACTGGATCAAGAGCCACCTGAGCGACCTGCAACTGGTGGGCAAGGGCATGGCGCACATGTTCGTGACGCTGCTGATCGGCATGATCCTCGGCGCCATCGTCGCCTTGCAGCGCATCCCCGACATTTCCCGGCGCAAGCCCCTGGCCGCGGCCTTGTTCGAGCGCCTGAGCCTGCTGGTGCAGGCGTTTCGCAACATTGTTTTCGCGCAGATCAAGATCTCGCTGCTCAACACCGCGTTCACCGGCATCTTCCTGGCCGTGGTGCTGCCGCTGTTCGGCGTGCACCTGCCGCTGACCAAGACGCTGATCGTGCTGACCTTCCTGCTCGGCCTGCTGCCGGTGATCGGCAACCTGATGTCCAACACCCTGATCACCATCGTCGGGATGTCGCTGTCGATCTGGGTGGCGGCGGCGGCGCTGGGCTACCTGATCGTGATCCACAAGGTCGAGTACTTCCTCAACGCGCGAATCGTCGGCGGGCAGATCAGTGCCAAGGCCTGGGAGCTGTTGCTGGCGATGCTGGTGTTCGAGGCCGCGTTCGGGCTGCCGGGGGTGGTGGCGGGGCCGATCTACTACGCGTACCTGAAGAGTGAGCTCAAGCGGATGGAGTTGGTCTGATTCAGTGGCCATCGCGGGGCAAGCCCGCTCCCACGCTGTGCACCTTCTGACACGTGGGAGCGGGCTTGCCCCGCGATGGGCCTTGAATCAAACGGTGCCGTAGCGCTTACGCGCCTCGATCGCCAGCCCGCTACCGATGCTGCCGAAGATATTCCCTTCCACATGCCGCGCATTGGGCAGCATGGCCGCCACGCTGTTGCGCAGTGCCGGGATACCGCTGGAACCGCCGGTGAAGAACACCGTGTCCACCTGGCCTTCATTCACCCCAGCCCTGGCCAGCAGCTCGGTCACGCTGCCGCGTACACGCTCCAGCAAGCCATCGATGGCATCCTCGAACAAGGCGCGGGTCAGCTCGGCAGAAAGCCCCGGCTCGATGCGGCCAAAGTCGACGCTACGGCTGTCACGGTCGGTCAGCTCGATCTTGCTGGCCTCCACTTCCATCGCCAGCCAGTGCCCGGCGCGCTCTTCGATCAGCTTGAACAGGCGGTCGATGCCCAGGGTGTCCTCGATGTCGTAGCGCATGTTGCCCAGCGCCAGCTGCGACTTCTGCGAATACAGGGCGTTGATGGTGTGCCAGGTGGCCAGGTTGAGGTGGTAGCTGGTGGGCATCAGCGCGCCGCTCTTCATCCGGCTGCCGTAGCCGAACAGCGGCATCACGCCCTGCAGGCTCAACTGCTTGTCGAAGTCGGTACCGCCGATGTGCACGCCGCCGGTGGCGAGGATGTCGTCCTGGCGCTCGTCCACCAGGTGACGCTCGGGCGACAGGCGGATCAGGGTAAAGTCCGAGGTACCACCGCCGATATCGACGATCAGCACCAGCTCTTCCCGGCTGATGCCCGACTCGTAGTCGAACGCCGCGGCGATCGGCTCGTACTGGAACGACACGTCCTTGAAACCGATCTTGCGCGCCACCTCGGCCAGGGTGTCCTCGGCCTCCTGGTCGGCAGCCGGGTCTTCGTCGACGAAGAACACCGGGCGGCCCAGCACCACCTGGTCGAACTCGCGGCCGGCGGCGGCTTCGCCACGCTTTTTCAGCTCGCCGATGAACATGCCCAGCAGGTCCTTGAACGGCAGGGCGCTGCCCAGCACGCTGGTGTCGTGCTTGATCAGCTTGGAACCCAGCAGGCTCTTGAGCGAGCGCATCAGGCGGCCTTCGTAGCCTTCCAGGTACTCGTGCAGGGCCAGGCGGCCGTACACCGGGCGACGTTCCTCGATGTTGAAGAAGACCACCGAAGGCAGGGTGATCTTGCCGTCTTCCAGGGCGATCAGCGACTCGACGCCCGGGCGGTGCCAGCCGACCGTGGAGTTGGAGGTGCCAAAATCGATGCCGAGGGCGCGGGCCGGGGATACGTCAGACATGAGGGGAAAGCTTCCGGAGGCAAAACGGCCGCGCAGTGTATGCCAGTTGGCTACAGAATCAAGACCGGTCGTCTGCCGTGAGGCAAAGCCAAGCGCACCTTGAAAGGCTATGCTTGGCCCCTATCTTCAGTTGCAACCTGCACTTTTCACATTGGTGATCCACAGATGGACTTCAAAGACTATTACAAGATACTCGGCGTCGAACCGAGCGCGGACGAGAAGGCGATCAAGGCCGCGTACCGCAAGCTCGCGCGCAAGTATCACCCCGACGTCAGCAAGGAGCGTGACGCCGAGGACAAATTCAAGGAGGCCAACGAGGCCTACGAAGTGCTTGGCGACAAGGACAAGCGCGCCGAGTTCGACGAAATCCGCAAGTACGGCGGCCAGCACGGCCGGCCGTTCCAGGCCCCGCCTGGCTGGCAGAGCCGCGGCGGCAATGGCGGCGGCGGTTTCGAGGGCGGCGACTTCTCCGACTTCTTCAGTTCGATCTTCGGCGCCCGGGGTGGCAACCCCTTCGGTGGTGGCGGCCGGCAACAGCGCAGTACCGGCAGGCGAGGGCAGGACGTGGAACTGGAACTGGCGGTCTTCCTTGAAGAGACCCTGAACAACGAATCCAAGCAGATCAGCTTCCAGGTGCCGCAGACCAACGGCGCCGGGCAGCGCACCGGGTTCACCACCAAGACCCTGAACGTGAAGATCCCCGCTGGGGTGACCGACGGCGAGCGCATCCGCCTCAAGGGCCAAGGCGCTCCAGGCGTGGGCGGTGGCGCCAACGGCGACCTGTTCCTGACCCTGCGCATGGCACCGCACCCGCTGTTCGATGTCGAAGGCCATGACCTGATCATCACCGTGCCGCTGGCCCCGTGGGAGGCCGCGCTGGGCGCCAAGGTGGCGGTGCCGACCCTGACCGGCAAGATCAACCTGACCATCCGCCCCGACAGCCAGAGCGGCCAGCGCCTGCGGGTCAAGGGCATGGGCCTGTTGAACAAGCAGGGCGAGCGCGGCGACCTGTATGCGCAGTTGAAAGTGGTCATGCCCGCCCAGTCCGACGCCGCCGCGCGCGAGCTGTGGACCCAGCTCTCCGAGAAAGCCGCGTTCAACCCGAGGACTCAATGGAGTAAGTGACCATGAGCAGCACCCTGATCGTTCAACTGGACATGCGTACCCTGTGCCAGGAGGCCGATGTCACGGCCGACTGGGTGATCGAGATCGTCGAGCACGGCATTGTTGAACCGTCGGGGCGAACGCCTGACGAATGGCTGTTCGATGACCGCGCGCCGGTGACCTTGAAGCGCGCGGTGAAGCTGCATCAGGAGCTGGAGTTGGAGTGGGAAGGGGTGGCGCTGGCGCTGGAGCTGTTGGAGGAAGTGCAGCAGTTGCGCAGTGAAAACAGCATGTTGCGCCAGCGTTTGGGCAGGTTTACCCAGATGTGAAGTCGCGTCGCGGACCTGTGGGAGCGAGTTTACCCGCGAATCAGGCAGTGCGGTGTATGGCACCGGCTTCGCCGGTGTTCGCGGGTAAACCCGCTCCCACAGGTGACGTCGATTTGCTGTGGGAGCGGGCTTGCCCCGCGATGGCCCTAACGCCGCTCTGAAGCCGGCGCCAGCACCTTGAAATACAACGCCGTAGCCCGGTACACCCCATCCGGCCCACAGGCATAGTCCGGAATCTCCCCCGCCTTGCTGTACCCCTGCGCCCGATAGAACGCCTCCGCTCCGGAGCCGGCCTCGGTATCCAGATACAGCATCCCCCGCCGGATCCGCCGGGCATCGGCCTCCAGCGCATTCATCAGTTGCTGCCCCAACCCACGCCGTCGCGCATCGCTGTGCACCAGCAGTTTCTGCACCTCGGCCCGGTTCAGCCCATTGGGCTTCAGGCACAGGCCCAGCTGCACGCTGGCCATCACCTCATGGCCCTGGGCGATTACCCATAACAGTTGCTCACCACTGGCCAGGCGCGCCTTCACCTCATCGAAATAGGCATTGGCCTGCTGCTCGTCGATATCCGCAAGAAAGCCCACCGAAGCCCCCTGTCGCACCGCATCCAGCAGCAGGGCCACCAGGCCCTCGCGGTAATAGGCCAGGCCTTCGTGGGTGACGCGTTGCAGGTGGGCGGCGTTCATGGGGTTCAGCTCCTTGAGGGGGGAAGGGCGTTCTCGTCCAGGTTCAGCTGCATGAAGGTCAGGTCCAGCCAACGGCCGAACTTCACGCCCACCTGGGCCATCTGCCCGGTGATGGCAAAGCCCAGGCGTTCGTGCAGGCGGATCGACGCGGCGTTGCCGCTCTCGATGGCGGCGACCATCACATGTTTGTCGCAGGTGCGCGCACGTTCGATCAGTGCCGCCATCAGGATCGGCCCCAGGCCTTTGCCACGCTGGTCGCCACGGATGTACACCGAGTGCTCGACGGTGTGCCGGAAGCCTTCGAAGGGCCGCCAGTCGCCGAACGAGGCGTAGCCCAGTACCCCGGTTTCATCCACCGCCACCAGGATCGGGTAGCCCTGCTGCGCGCGGGCCTCGAACCAGGCCTGGCGGTTGGCCAGGTCGACCGGGGTTTCGTTCCAGATCGCCGTGGTGTTGCGCACGGCGTCGTTGTAGATGTCGAGGATGCCTGGCAGGTCTTCGACCAGGGCATCGCGCAGCGGGTAACTCATGACGGCATCTCGCAAGGGAAGTCTGTGCAGATTAAATGGTAACCAGGCCGCGTACACCTTCGGCCTGCATGTTTTCACCCCGGCCACGCTGGACGATCTCGCCGCGGGCCATCACCAGGTACTGGTCGGCCAGTTCCTCGGCGAAGTCGTAGAACTGCTCTACCAGCAGGATGGCCATGTCGCCCCGGTCGGCGAGCATGCGGATCACCGCGCCGATTTCCTTGATCACCGACGGCTGGATGCCTTCGGTCGGCTCGTCGAGGATCAGCAGGCGCGGACGGCTGGCCAGGGCACGGCCGATGGCCAGTTGTTGCTGCTGGCCGCCGGACAGGTCGCCGCCACGGCGCTGTTTCATCTGCTCCAGCACCGGGAACAGTTCGTAGATGAACGCGGGTACCTCCCGTGCCTCGCGGGCCGGGAAGCGCGACAGGCCCATCAGCAGGTTCTCTTCGACGGTCAGGCGCGGGAAGATCTCGCGGCCTTGGGGCACGTAGGCGATGCCGGCCTGGACCCGTTGCTGGGGCTTGAGCGTGGTGATCGGCTTGCCTTCCCATTCCACGCGGCCCTCGCGGGCCGGCAGCAGGCCCATCAGGCAGCGCAGCAGGGTGGTCTTGCCCACGCCGTTGCGCCCGAGCAGGCAGGTGACCTCGCCGACCTTGGCCTCGAAGGACAGGCCGCGCAGGATGTGGCTGCCGCCGTAGTATTGGTGCAGGGTGTCGATCTTCAGCATGTTCTGCCCTTGTGTGATTTGAGCGTGGGAGCGGGCTTGCCCCGCGATGGCGCCAGACCTGGAAATGATGTTGGCAGGGCGGACGTAATCGCGGGGCAAGCCCGCTCCCACGCACCCCCCGCAGGCCTACCGGCCCAGATACACCTCAACCACCCGCTCATCCGCCTGCACCTGCGCCAGCGACCCTTCGGCCAGCACACTGCCCTGGTGCAGCACCGTCACATGGTCGGCAATGCTGCCCACGAACCCCATGTCGTGCTCCACCACCATCAGCGAATGCGTGCCGGCCAGCCCCTTGAACAGCTCGGCCGTGAACTCGGTCTCGGCGTCGGTCATGCCCGCCACCGGCTCGTCCAGCAGCAACAACTGCGGCTCCTGCACCAGCAGCATGCCGATCTCCAGGAACTGCTTCTGCCCGTGGGACAACAGCCCGGCCGGGCGCTGGGCCAATGGCAACAGGCGCAAGGTGGTCAGCACCTGGTCGATGCGCTGGCGCTGCTCGCCACTCAAGCGCGCCGCCAGGCTGGCCCACACCGACTTGTCGGCCTTCAAGGCCAACTCCAGGTTCTCGAACACCGTCAGCGCCTCGAACACCGTGGGCTTCTGGAACTTGCGGCCGATCCCGGCCTGGGCGATCTGGTATTCGCTCATGCGGGTCAAGTCGAGGGTGTCGCCAAAGTAGGCGCTGCCGCTGTCGGGGCGGGTCTTGCCGGTGATCACGTCCATCATCGTGGTCTTGCCCGCACCGTTGGGGCCGATGATGCAGCGCAGCTCGCCCACGCCGATGTACAGGTTCAGCCCGTTGAGTGCCTTGAAGCCGTCGAAGCTGACGCTGATGTCTTCCAGGCTCAGCACCGTGCCATGGCGGGTATCGAGCCCGGCTTTGCGCGCCTGGCCCAGGCCGATGGCGTCACGGCCGGCGCCCAGCTGATCGAACACCGGCTCCAACATGAATTCCGGGTGCACCGGGGGTACGCCTCTCATGGCTGGCTCCTTTTCTTCACAAGCCCGACCACGCCCTTGGGCAGGTACAAAGTGACGACAATGAACAGCGCACCGAGGAAGAACAGCCAGTACTCGGGGAACGCCACGGTGAACCAGCTCTTCATGCCATTGACCAGCCCGGCGCCGAGCAGCGGCCCGATCAGCGTGCCGCGCCCACCCAGGGCCACCCACACGGCCGCCTCGATGGAGTTGGTCGGCGACATCTCGCTGGGGTTGATGATGCCCACCTGCGGCACGTACAGCGCCCCGGCCAGGCCGCACAGCACGGCGCTGAGCACCCACACCAGCAGCTTGAAGCCACGCGGGTCGTAGCCGCAGAACATCAGGCGGTTCTCGGCATCGCGCACGGCGGTGAGCAGGCGCCCGAACTTGCTGCGGGTGAGCTGCCAGCACAGGTACAGGCTGGCCAACAACAACAGCACGGTGAGCAGGAACAGCACCGCCCGGGTGCCCGGCGCGGTCACATCGAAACCGACGATGGTGCGGAAGTTGGTGAAGCCGTTGTTGCCGCCAAAGCCGGTCTCGTTGCGAAAGAACAGCAGCATGCCGGCGAAGGTCAGGGCCTGGGTCATGATCGAGAAGTACACGCCCTTGATCCGCGAGCGGAAGGCGAACCAGCCGAATACCAGCGCCAGCAACCCCGGCGCCAGCACCACCAGGCACAGCGCCCAGGCGAAGTGCTGGGTGCCGGCCCAGTACCAGGGCAGCTCGTTCCACGACAGGAAGGCCATGAACCCCGGCAGGCCGTCGCCGGCCGCCTGGCGCATCAGGTACATGCCCATGGCGTAGCCACCGAGGGCGAAGAACAGCCCGTGGCCCAGGGACAACAGCCCGGCGTAGCCCCACACCAGGTCCAGCGCCAGGGCGACGATGGCGTAGCAGAGGATCTTGCCCACCAGCGTGAGGGTGTAGGCCGAGACCTGCAGCGCGTGCCCGTCGGGCAACAGCGACAGCAGCGGCAAGGCCAGCAACACCAGAACCACGGCGGCGCCCAAGGCCAGCGAAACCCGCGGCCCGGCCTTTTGTGCGGCAGTGACAAGCAGTGGCTGGTTCATCAGTCGATTACCCGTCCCTTGAGGGCGAACAGGCCTTGCGGGCGCTTCTGGATGAACAGAATGATCAGCGCAAGGATGAGGATCTTGCCGAGCACCGCACCGATCTGCGGCTCCAGCAGCTTGTTGGCGATGCCCAGGCCAAAGGCGGCCCAGAGGCTGCCGGCCAGTTGCCCGACACCGCCGAGCACCACCACCAGGAACGAGTCGATGATGTAGCTCTGGCCCAGGTCAGGCCCGACGTTGCCGACCTGGCTCAGGGCCACGCCGCCCAGCCCGGCGATACCGGAGCCCAAGCCGAAGGCGAGCATGTCGACGCGGCCGGTGGACACCCCGCAGCAGGCGGCCATGTTGCGGTTCTGGGTCACGGCGCGCACGTTCAGGCCCAGCCGTGTGCGGTTGAGCAGCAGCCAGGTGAGCAGCACCACGGCCAGGGCGAACACGATGATGACGATGCGGTTGTAGGGCAGCACCAGGTTGGGCAGCAGTTGGATGCCGCCGGACAACCACGCCGGGTTGCTCACCTCGACGTTCTGCGCGCCGAAGATCAGGCGCACGGCCTGGATCAGGATCAGGCTGATGCCCCAGGTGGCCAGCAGGGTTTCCAGCGGGCGGCCATACAGGTGGCGGATCACTGTGCGCTCCAGGGCCATGCCCACCCCGGCACTGACGGCGAAGGCCACCGGCAGGGCGATCAGCGGGTAGAACTCGATCGCACCTGGCGCGTAGCGCTGCACCAGCACCTGGACCATGTAGGTGCTGTAGGCGCCGAGCATCAGCATCTCGCCATGGGCCATGTTGATCACCCCGAGCAGGCCGAAGGTGATCGCCAGGCCCAGGGCCGCCAGCAGCAGGATCGAGCCCAGCGACAGGCCACTGAAGGCCTGGCCCAGCAATTCGCCCACCAGCAATTTGCGTTGCACCTGGGCCAGGCTGGTTTCGGCGGCGGTGCGCACCGCCGCGTCGGTTTCGGCGTTCGGTTGCAGCAGCGCTTCGAGGCGGGTGCGCGCCAGCGGGTCGCCGGTTTCGCCCAGCAGGCGCACGGCGGCCAGGCGCACGGCGGGTTCGCTGGCGCCCAGTTGCAGGTTGGCCAGGGCCAGGCCCAGGGCGGCGTGCACGGCGGCGTCCGGCTCGGCGGCGAAGCGGCGGTCGAGGAAGGCCATCTGGGCCGGTTGTGCGCTTTTTTGCAATTGCTGGGCAGCGGCCAGGCGGGTGTCGGCCTGATCGCTGAGCAATTGGTGGCTGGCCAGGGTGTTGTCGAGCAGCCCGCGCAGGCGGTTGTTCAGGCGCAGCTTGCGGGTGTCGCCTTCGGCGATGCGGCCTTGGCGCAGGTTTTCCAGCAGCGGCAGGCGTGCTGAATCGGGTTGCGCGGCCCAGGTTTCGAGCAGGCTGGCTTGCTCGGCGGGTTTGGCGCTGAGGAAGAATTCGCCCTCGCTGGCTTGGGTGGCCAGGGGTAGAAGCAGTAATAGTGTGAGCAGGAGTCTGAGCATGCGGGCCATCCTGGAAATCGGCGGTGGATTCATCGCGGGGCAAGCCCGCTCCCACGCTGCCCCTCATTCACGTGGGGGCGGCGTGGGAGCGGGCTTGCCCCGCGATGGCGTCAGTTGCCCTTCACCGCATAGTCAGGCCGCTTGTCATTCCCCGGAATGAACGGGCTCCAAGGCTGCGCCCGCAGCGGCTGTTCGGTCTGCCACACCACGCTGAACTGCCCGTCATCCTGGATCTCGCCGATCATCACCGGCTTGTGCAGGTGGTGGTTGGTCTTGTCCATGGTCAGGGTGAAGCCCGACGGAGCCTTGAAGCTCTGCCCGGCCAGCGCCTCGCGCACTTTGTCCACGTCCGTGGACTTGGCCTTCTCGGCGGCCTGCGCCCACATGTGGATGCCCACGTAGGTGGCCTCCATCGGGTCGTTGGTCACCGCCTTGTCGGCGCCCGGCAGGTTCTTGGCCTTGGCGTAGGCCTTCCAGTCGGCGACGAATTTCTGGTTGACCGGGTTATCCACCGACTCGAAGTAGTTCCACGCCGCCAGGTGCCCCACCAATGGCTTGGTGTCGATGCCGCGCAGCTCTTCTTCGCCCACCGAGAACGCCACCACCGGCACCTCGGTGGCCTTCAGGCCCTGGTTGGCCAGCTCTTTGTAGAACGGCACGTTGGAGTCGCCGTTGACCGTGGAGATGACCGCCGTCTTGCCGCCGGCGGAGAACTTCTTGATGTTGGCGACGATGGTCTGGTAATCGGCGTGGCCGAACGGGGTGTACACCTCTTCGATGTCCTTGTCGGCCACGCCCTTGCTGTGCAGGTAGGCGCGCAGGATCTTGTTGGTGGTGCGCGGGTAGACGTAGTCGGTGCCCAGCAGGAAGAAGCGCTTGGCGCCGCCGCCGTCCTCGCTCATCAGGTACTCCACCGCCGGGATCGCCTGCTGGTTGGGCGCGGCGCCGGTGTAGAACACGTTCGGCGACATCTCTTCACCCTCGTACTGCACCGGGTAGAACAGCAGGCCGTTGAGCTCTTCGAACACCGGCAGCACGGATTTGCGCGATACCGAGGTCCAGCAACCGAACACCACCGCCACCTTGTCCTGGGTCAACAGCTGGCGGCTCTTTTCGGCGAACAGCGGCCAGTTGGACGCCGGGTCCACCACCACCGCTTCGAGCTGCTTGCCGTTGACCCCGCCCTTGGCGTTGATCTCGTCGATGGTCATCAGCGCCATGTCCTTGAGCGAGGTCTCGGAAATCGCCATGGTGCCCGACAGCGAATGCAGGATGCCGACCTTGATGGTCTCGGCGGCCTGGATGCTCCAGCTCAGGCCCATCGCCGCGATGGAGGCGCTGAGGGTGAAGGCCTTGATCAGACTGCGTCGCTTCATTTGGTCACTCCGATGTGAGGGTGGGTGTTGGCCAGATCGGAGATTGCAAGGGCTGTGCCTGGCGGCGGAATACGCGCAATAGAGCGGTTGTGCGATGAATCAGGGCGTAAGGAGGGGCCAGGATGGTGCCTGGAGGTTCGACGTGCACAGCATTGGGGCCGCTGTGCGGCCCTTTCGGGGGCAAGCCCGCACCCACAGGTACAGCGCGGACTTGGAGGGCTGCGATGTACCTGTGGGCTGCGTTACTCGGATTTTTTCGGCTTGCACAGTGACCTGGCATATGCGCTGAAATGGATATCGCCCGCCTTGGCGGTATAGACCATGTTCAACCTGATATCGGCGATCACCGAAGGGTCCGCCAGCAGTTGCTCGCTGCCGAGAATCTCCAGCGTCCATTCTGAAATGGCGCCCGTGCCTTCGAACGGCAGGTAACGGCCGTCGTGGAACATCAGTTCGTAGACCCAGGTGCCGGGGTCATAACCCAACCCATCCTCGGCAACCGTCGATGACAGGGCGATCTGTTGGTTCACGCTTGGGTTGCGCAACACGCGCTTGGGGTCCTTGCCCGCTTCCTCGAGCCTTTGCTGCTCGTCCTCCGATCTGCCGGCCGGGGCTGGATACAGCGAGCTGGCGGCGTCCTTGTCGGCCTCGAGCAAGGTCGTACTGCCCGTCTGGGTCAGGGTTGCGCAGAGTTCGTCCAGGCTGCCATCGCCCTTGAGCACGAGGGTCACCGACACGTACTTGAGCTGGCGCAGATAGTGGCCTGGGTAGCTCCTGTCGAAATCGACCGCCATGAACGCAAAGCTGTGGATGATCGATACAGCGGGATCGGTCGGCTTCTTGAACACTGTGGTCCATGCTGTTTCGCCCAGCCGATCCTTCAGGCTGAACGATTTCTTGATGGTCAACCGACGCTCGTTGTTCAGCAGGTATTCATTTTCCATCTGCTGCAGGTTCACCAGCAGGGACTCACCCACCAGCATGCCCTTGAAGTTGTCGCGCCAGGCCGTGGTATCGATGAAGCTGGAGCGCCGATAGTCGCCAATCTCGTAGCGCCAGGCGGCTTCCACCGCCAGGCACAAAGAGCGGACGGCATCGTAGGCCGCACCGTAGAGATGCTCCTGGCGGGCCACCAGCCAGTTGTAGACGGGGATGATGGTGAAGCCGGTGGTCATGGACACGTAGGCTTCCTTCAGATTGACCCGATCCTGTTCACATTGGGCCAGGGCAATTGTGCTGGCATTGAGTTCGATGTTGGTTTCGTCGAGCTGTTGGTCAAGGATCTTAAGGTCCCATTCGACCTGGCTTTTTTCGAATGCCCATTCGGCGGCGCGGCGGTTGTAGGCGGCCTGGATCAGGAGTTCTTCAGCGATCATGTTCGAAGCGTCAGCTGTTGCATGCAACGCTTGGGCAGTCCTGGCTGAGGGCGCCGAGGTATCGTTACCGCCCATGGCCATGCCGTAGATGGTGGGAACAGCGGCTTTCGTTATACCTGATCCCAGTTCAAAAAATATGCTTGTAAGTAAGCAACTGTTGGCCGTCCATTTGAATACTGTAGAGGTGACCTCTGCAAGCGAGCGGCCGACATCGATGAGATCGCTGAGGTATTCGTTCTGTGCGACGGCTTTGCTTCGGCTAAGCTGCAGCGCTTTCTTCTTGGCCTGGACTCCGCTGATGGCCTCTTTCTGGATGTGGATGGCGAAATCGACCATCTTGATTTCCTGTGCCTTCAACTGCACTGAAAGGCTGGTGTTGAACTCATCCTCCATTAGCTTCATGTAGTGCCGCCCGAAGTCGGATAGTTGCTGGGCTGCGGCCTTGGCGATGGGCAGCAGTTGGCGGAACCGATAGTGGGGAACAGCCAATTGGCCGTCGCGGTATGGGAGAGGCAGGTTGCTTACACCGCCCAGCGAATTGCCGAATGCCTCCAGACTTTCGCTATTCCAGTCCAGGGGCGGCAGTAGCTTGCCATCGAGGGTGAGCCCATGGCGCAGGTTGAACAGGCGACTCTGGAGTGTCTTGTCCAGGTCGAGCACCCGGCGGTTGAGCGGCCTGCGGAACGCGTCAGGTCCGAGTGCACCCAAGGTGGTGATAGCCCAGCGTGATGAGTTGCGCCCCTGCGGTAACGGGCCGAGCAGCTTGAGGGCTTGCTGGTAGCACAACCAGGCTTGGTTGAGCGTGCTGAGCGTGAGCTGGCGGTAGTAGTGGTCGCCCTGCGCTATCCAGTTCTCGAGGAAGGCGAGGTAGATGGCTTGCTGATAATGCCGGGCAAGTACAAAGACGCGACTGATGGGGTCTACATCCTTGCGCAGCGTCGAGCTCAAGGTGCCCACCTCCGAGAGGGGGCGGGTGCACCACGGTGCAGGGCGCCCCTCTTCGTCGGGCTCGGTTCGGTAGGGGTTGAACAAGTAACGCAGGTACCAGTCTTCCGCTTCTTCGAATTGTTGTTGCTCGGTCAGGCGCATGGCAACCATCGCGGGCACGTGCAGGAACAGTTCGCGAAAGTAGAGGGCGTTGGCACCATGGAAGTCCATGTTCACCGTGTTTGTGTCATTGTCCAGATCAGGTTCTTGAAGTATCTGGGTATCCCAGGCCAGCACTCGGTCTACGCCTTGGGTGGCGCGTGCGACCAGATTCTTGCCAAACAAGGTGTTGAGGCGGATTTTGTCTGCATTAAGGGTAGGCAGTAGTGTCTTTGATTTTTCCAGATCCAAGTATTTGGCCTGGGCGCCGTTGCTAGCGAGTGAAACACTCCAAGTCTCATCGAGTTTTAGCTCTTCAACAGAAACGGTATAGGTGAGAGTGTAGGAGGCACGGCCGGATGGGGAGTATGTTTCAATTTCAATTTCAATTTTGTATTCGGTGTCTGTGGTGAAATTGAAACAAATTACTATTTTACGAGCATTTGTTTTTCTGTGTGTGTATCTCTCGTGGTGATAGCGAATTTTTTTTTGAGCTTGGAGTACGGAGATCTTGCCGTAAGATATTACTATGTGTTTATCGTCTGAGTTGTTGTATTGGTGTGTCACAACTAAGGCGCTAAGCCACGGGTCGAGGGTTGCATTTGAAGTGTTTTTAAACTTTTCGTTTATGGTCTCGTATATAATTCCTTCTTTAGTAGGGTTATCTTCCTTGTAATGCACCTTTAAAGGCCTGCCGTTATATGGGTGCTGAACGGTGAGTGTGTCTTTGTAACCTCCTAGCAATCCCTCGATAATTGATTTCGAATTAACCTCGTTAATAGATTTTTTTTCTGTTAGCAACAGGTCGCGCGCCTCAACGTAGAAGTCATTTTCCTTTTTTAGATCGGTTTGTGCTTCCTTAGTGGTGTCAGTGGTGTCAGTGGTGTCAGTGGTGTCAGTGGTGTCAGTGGTGTCAGTGGTGTCAGTGGTGTCAGTGGTGTCGTACAGCAACGCGACCAGCCAAGGGTCTTGCCGACGATCGCCTTCAACGTCGACTACTACAATCAATCCGGGCTTGAAGTCCATTCCTTTCGCATAGTCTGCAGGGGCCCACTTGCCTTCCTTGTCGAAACCATCAAGACGCATCAGTTCATTACCTGTGCTCCATGTTCCATCACATTGCTGAAACGCATATTGCACAGAGAACTTTCGCTTTTTGGCCAAGGTTTTGTTTGCACTCTCTCCATCAGGCAAGTCAGTGCTGCTGCGTTCCACCCAGAAGATGTAGCGACGCCCGGCAATGACCACCGGCCGTATGACATCGCTGTTGTCTGTGCCTTTTGCAATTTCGTCTGTCGCCGCCAGCCCGACTTTCTCCCATTCGCTCCACGCCAGGGGGCTCAGCCGTTCCTGATCGTCGCGCAGGGCCATGTCGAGGGTTCGCCAGTAGTACTCGTAAGGCGTGGTATTGGTCTTGGCGAGCAGGTGATAGGTACCGTTCTTGGGATCATGGCTATCCAGGTAGCCACTGATCACTTGCAGGTTGCTGACTCGCTCGAACTTGGCCAGGTAGTTGAAAATGGCCGTTTGCAACAATGTGGTATCCATCTTGCCCTGGTTGAGTTCGACCTCGAGTTCTTGAAACGCCACGCTCTTGTTGGGCCGGTTGGCGTAGTAGATGAGGTTGGCGGGGTGGTTACGCTGTTCCCTGTCGCGCTTCCAGGTGCCGTACAGCCCAAGCTTGCTTTGCCACTGCACCTGGCTGTCCCCTGATGGCGAGGTTTGGCCATACCCCGGCTCCAGGCGTGCATACAGCCGTGAAAGGTAAAGTTGCAGGCTGCCGATGGCCTGGTTGAGCAGCGTGGTGCTGACCGCGCTGCTGACGCGGATATCGCACAGGCAATAGGTCGACAGATCGTCCAGGGAGGTGAGGGTGGCCCCGGTGGTCGCTGCGCCGGTGGGCCAGTATGCGATGAGGTAACCGGCAAGCGCGTCGCGCCAGTGTTCGCGGGTCTGCTTGTCGACGCATTCACGCAGCCCGTCATCGGCACCCGCCAGTAGCAGTTGGCTGATGCTTTCGTATTCAAGGTAGGGCGCTGTTTCGTCCAGCTCGGTAAGGCTCAGCAATGACGAACATGTCAGGCCGGTCTTGGCGCAGAGCGTTTTCAGGCGCAGGACGAAGTCGATATCGCTGATCGTGCAGGGCACGCATGGGATGCCCACCTCACGTTTGACCGTATGAGGGCGTTCAGTCAGCGCCTCAAGAGTAAGTGGGAAATAGGCATACCTATTCGTGTCTCGGTATTTTTTCCACTCTTCTTCCCATAGTGTCGGATCGTAGGCTTCCTGATATTGCGCCTGGGTGAGTAACACAGGCCCTGGGTGTTTTTTTAGAAAGTCGACAAATTTGTCCAGCATGCTTTGAAAGTGCTGGGTGTAAGCGTAGGCGCCGGCCTTGCGGACGACGAAATCCCTGAATGAGACCTTGATGCCTACCTGGTTATATTTGCTGCGTTCTTGCTCGGACAGTGTTTCCAGAAAGTCATCGAACGTTGGCCTGGTATCCTCGACTGACGCTAAGGCTTGTACACAAGGGCAGGCGTCTTTTACTTCGTCTTCGCTCCAGTCAATCAAAGCGGCGAGTGCCTTGGCCGCTCCTGCCACTTTCGCCTCGGTGGTATTGGCGCGGTGCCTTGCAAGGTAATCGATTGCATCAGGTTCATCTGCCCCCGTCTTCCTGCACAGCTCAACCCATTCGCAGAAGCGACTGAGCTGATAGCACAGATCCAGGCTCATGTTTTCGAGTGGCGGCGCCTCAAGATCGAACCATTCCGGATGGTCAACGAGTGCCTGGAGGGCACCAGGGCTCAGCCGCAGCAATGTGCTCAACGCGCAGCGGCGCTCGAGCTTGAACCAAAGTTGGGTCGCCGTATGCTTTTCTTCAGGCTGGCTGTTGGTGTCGGTGAGGGCCCGGGCAGCCTCCAGAACGGCCTTCGCCGATGTGCCTGACCAACGCAGAAGCGGCGCGGCATGCTGGGTGGTAAGCCCAGTCCCCCCAGGCTGAGCGCCAAAGACACTGATCAATAGTTGAGCTGCCAGTTCTTGCTGCTGGGTTTCCGTGGTCCAGTGCAGAAGCGCTTCCTCGATGGCGGAATACCGCTCTTTGAGGGTGTCCAGCAACTTGCGCTCCAGTGCCACTTGCGTGGTAGGGACAGGGGCCAGCGCTTCCAGTAACACACTCGGAACGATCTGCTGCTTACGCAACCACTGATCGAGGTTGCTCAAAGCGATCAGCGTATCCAGTACATCCGTGGCTGCGGAGTCGTCGATTACGGGCGTGCCGGCCAGTTGGGCCATCACGTCGCAGCCTGTGGTTGCCATCAATGCAGCCAAGGCAGCGGCCTCCCGGGGGGAGCGCTTGAACAGGCGATGCAGGCGGCTGAGGCGAAATAAAGAGGACAGCAGCGGCAGTGACACAGTGAACGTATTCAGCCCCAGGGCCTGCCTGGCTTGTGCCAGATAAGCCAGGGTTGTCTGTTCGTCCGCGCCCACTGCCTTGGCCAAAGCGGGTAGCACTTTGAGCTGTCCGTCCGCGCCATCGTCCGGGTCGAATGCTCGGCCGTCGAGTATCAGCGTGTCGAGTGTGTCGGGTCGGCCTGCACCGAGTCCATCGAGCACTCGGTCCAGCATGGGGAGGCGATCACCTACGGCATACGGGCAGACCTCGCATACCAAGGCGCTGAACTGTTCTGCGCTGATTCCATAGGCGTCCTGCAGGTAGCGGAACACGCCTAGGGCACGCAGGGTAGTGGGTGTCAGGTGCCAGTTGCTGGCCATTCCTTCGGCACGCAGAATCGACATCAGCAACAGGTCTACATCGGCGAAGGGCAGCCCGAGTTCCCTTTGCAGGTGAATCATCTGGTACATGCGCGACAAACAGTCGTAATCGATCATGTCGAACTGCGCTTTGATGCCGGCCTCGGCCATTGCATCCTTGATCGTCAGGCGCGTCGTTCTTCGCGCATTGATGTAAGCCGCACCGTTGTGGAATTTGCTGATGGCCGGATCGCGTGCGGGTCGGTAGGCGCGGGCATTGTGCACGAGGGTGTTGGCGGCTTGCGCATTGTCATCGACCCCAGACACTGCAAGCATCTCCAGCACCTGCTCGAAGCTCAGGCCGGTCCGCTGGCAGAAGGTTTCGACGTCCATGAGTGCGGCTTTCGCGGTTTTGGCGTCGAGATTTTCCATGCCATACCATTTGCGCCACTGGTCGCCGGTGCTGCGCAGTGCTTTTTCTTCCAACAGCAGTGCCTGCAGCGCCGGACTGAAGCCGCTGGCATTGCGCATGGTCTGGCGCAGCTCATCGGTTCGCAGGTTCTGGTAGCAGAAACCGGGGTAGCTGTAAGTCGCTTGCTGCAGCAGTTCGAAGTACGGGATTTTCCTGTACTTGAGCAGTGCCTTGATCTGCTCGTGGGCATAGTGGAACGGCAGGTTGGCATGCTGACCGGCGCTCGCCAGCACCTCGGGCAGATAAGCCGTGGCGCCTGCGCGTGCCTGGGCATTGCGCGCGAGGGTGTGGATGGCCAGGGCCAATGCGCTGACCGGTTGCTCCAACTGCGCGGGGTCGAGCGGCAGTTCGGCTATGTCAGGGCGGCGTTGCGCCAATAACTGGCGGGCGCTGGAGGTGCTGGCCTGCTCCAGTTCCAGGGCTTGCTGGTACAGCGCATGCAGGTAGGCGATGGGCCCAGTGTTCGACTCGGGCGCATCGGGGTCACAAGGATCGGCCAGTTGTTCCGGGAACAGTTTGGCGTAGGTGTGGGCGTTGGCGGATTGTTCGCTCATACGGATGTGCTCCCAGACGAGAAAGCGTCATTGGCAAGACGCGTCGGCCAGGAATCATTTGATGGCGTGTCAGGGGGCTGGGCAACTGACAAAAATGCCAGGTCGGCGCTGGCTTGGAAGCTGCAGGCCAGGTGTGGCGGGGGATGCAGCGCGGTCGAACATTTTGACACACCATTGATACTTGAGTACCGTGCCGCACCCCAGTAGTTTCTGCGGTTCGGGATTGGCGTCCCGTTGTCAGAATCGGACACATCGCTCTTGCGATAGCGTGTCCTGCATGGTTGCACCCGTTATGGGCGGAGCTGTGTGTGGGAGCCTTCGGGCTCACCGGAACTTCTGACCGGCAACGCCAACCCGCACGGCTCCGTCCACCCACATTGGCGTGTGGGCACGGAGAAACACTTCAGAAGGCTGCAAGGAGTAGCACCATGCTCAAGAAGATCGTTCCAGATCCCCCGTTCGCGCCTGTCGCTGGCGCACCTCTCATCGATGCCCGTCACCGAGAGGTGCACCCATGAACCCGGAATCGCGGGTCAGTCCCGCCATTTGCAAACCCCGCCCCGTTACCGCCTGCTCACAGTTCGGCACCTGCAATCACGCCCACGACCCGATGCTTTCGGTGCATGCCGGGGTGGATAGCGAGGATGCGCTGGTGTGCGCCGTGGCGGCGTTGAAGGCGGCGTATGAGACCAATGCCACCGCGCTGGAGAAGGCGGGGGAGCCGTTGCGCAGTTTGCTGACGGCTACGGAGAATTCGCTGGAGAAGGGGTTGGCGCTGGCTGAGGCGGTGCTTGAAGGGTTGGAGCAAGGCTAGCGGGCCCCATCGCGGGTCAAGCCCGCTCCCACGCCTGCCTGTGAGGTCGGCGTGGGAGCGGGCTTGCCCCGCGATGGGTTCAGGATCAGTTGTTAGACGCTTCACGCACCGCATTACGCGGCTGACGCTTGCTACGCACAAACTGATAAGTCACCGCCAACAGCACGAACCAGATCGGCGTCACCACCAGCGCCTGGCGGGTGTCGTCACGCAGGCTCAGCAGCACCAGGATGCCGGCGAAGAACGCCAGGCACACGTAGCACATGAAGCGCCCGCCGGGCATCTTGTAGCTCGATGCTTCGTGCAGCGCCGCACGGTTTTTCCGGTAGCTCAGGTACGACAGCAGGATCAGCGTCCAGACGAACATGAACAGCACCGCCGACACCGTGGTCACCAGAGTGAACGCCTCGACCACGTCGGGCACCAGGTAGATCAGCACCGCGCCCAGCAGCAGGCAGGCGCAGGAGAAGTACAGGCCGTTGGCCGGCACCGCGCGGCGCGACAGTTTCTCGAAGGCCTTGGGCGCATCGCCTTCCTGGGCCAGGCCGAACAGCATGCGGCTGGTGGAGAACACCCCGCTGTTGGCCGACGAGGCCGCCGATGTGAGCACCACGAAGTTGATGATGCTCGCCGCCGCCGGCAGGCCGGCCAGCATGAACAGCTCGACGAACGGGCTCTTGCCCGGTACCACGTCGCGCCATGGCGTGACCGCCATGATCGCCACCAGTGCCAACACGTAGAACACGATGATGCGGATCGGGATCGAGTTGATCGCCCGCGGCAGGGTGCGCTCGGGGTTCTTGGCTTCAGCGGCAGTGGTGCCCACCAGCTCGATGCCGACGAAGGCGAACACGGCAATCTGGAAGCCGGCGAAGAAGCCCATCAGGCCGTGGGGGAACATGCCGCCGTCGTTCCACAGGTTGGCCAGGCTCGCGGTGTCGCCGCCCGGCGACTGGAAGCCGGTGATGACCATGTACAGGCCGGTGACCACCAGGCCGATGATGGCGACGATCTTGATCAGGGCGAACCAGAACTCCATTTCGCCGAACAGCTTCACCGTCACCAGGTTCAGCGACAGCAACAGCGCCACGCAGCTGAGCGCGGGGATCCACTGCGGCAGGTCGGGGAACCAGAACTGGGTATAGGCGGCGATCGCCACCACATCGGCGATGCCGGTGACCACCCAGCAGAACCAGTAGGTCCAACCGGTGAAGTAGCCGGCCCAGGGGCCGAGCAGGTCGGCGGAGAAGTCGATGAACGATTTGTAGTTGAGGTTCGACAGCAGCAGCTCGCCCATGGCGCGCATGACGAAGAACAGCATGAAGCCGATGATCATGTAGACGAAGATGATCGACGGGCCGGCCAGGCTGATGGTCTTGCCCGAGCCCATGAACAGGCCGGTGCCGATGGCACCGCCGATGGCGATGAGCTGGATGTGGCGGTTGGTCAGGTTGCGTTGCAGGTGCTGGTCTTCAGCGGGGGTGGAGGAGGTCCGGGTCATAGGCTGCATTCCATTGAGGGTCAGTCTTCTTGTCAGAGGTAGCCGGGTAGGCTAACACGCCCGTTCCAGATGCGGGCGCGACAGATCGACACGATGTTGGCGGTGCAGCGCGCTACTCGACATGACGGGAATCAATGGTTGTTGGTGCCGGCCTCATCGCGGGGCAAGCCCGCTCCCACGCCGTGGATCGTGCTCGGCGTGGGAGCGGGCTTGCCCCGCGATTGCGATATCAGGCCCTAACCATGACCCGGCGCCTCACCACCAGGCTATCCACCACCCACATCACCACCATCGACACCCCCACCAGCGGGAACGCCACGCCCAGCACCAGCATCACCCCCACGGCAGTCTTCCAGCGCGGCAGGTCATGGCGCAGCGGCGGCACGCCCAGGCCACTGGCGGGCTTGCGCTTCCACCACATCACCAACCCGCTCACCGACCCCAGCAGGATCATCAGGCACACCAGCAGGATGATGATCTGGTTCAACGGCCCGAACATCTTGCCTTCATGCAGCATCACCCCAAGCTCGGTGGCGCGGGCCACCGGGCTGTAGTCCTGCCAGCGCACGTCGGCCAGCACCTTGCCGGTGTACTGATCGACATGCAGGGTGGCGTCGTTGCGCGGGTCGTCGGCGAACACGGCGATGGTGAACACACCGTCGGCAGTGGTTGGCAAGGTGATGCTGTAGCCCGGCGCAACCTGGCGCAGGGTGGCGACGTTCTCGACCTGCTGCAGGCTGACCTGCGGCGCGGCGGGCGCCTGGTCGGCCATGTGATGGCCGGCGTGCTCGGCATGCGCGCCGGACACCGGCATCGGGGTGTTCTCCAGCGCCCACGGCACGGTCTGGCGGTGGGCGTTGTTCAGCTCACCGGCCTGCTTGTCCGACTTCGGTACGTCGTTCCACATGGCCGCCGGGAAGCGGTTCCACAGGTCGGCGTACTGCTTGCCCCACATCCCGGTCCAGGTCATGCCGCTGATCAGCATCAACAGCAACAAAGCCGAACCCCAGAAGCCGGTCACGGCATGCAGGTCGCGCCACAGCACCCGGCCGCGCGCGCTCAAGCGTGGCCACAGCACCCCGGCGCTGTTGCGCCCGCGTGGCCACCACAAATACAGGCCAGACACCACCAGCACGATGCCCCAGCCAGCCGCCAGTTCCACCAGCCGGTCACCGACCGTGCCGACCATCAGCTCGCCATGCAGGGCGCGGGCGATGGCTTGCAGGTTCTGCTTGCCGTCCTGCTCGCCCAGCACCTTGCCGCTGTACGGGTCGACGAACACATTGAGCTCGCGCCCGCCGTCGTGCACCACGAACTGCGCGCTGCGCTCGGCGTCCAGCGGTGGCAGGTACTGGCCCACGTGCCCCTGTGGATAAGCCTGGCGCACGTTGGCCAGCAGGGTGTCGGCGTCCTGGCGCTGGTGGCCGGCCTCGACCACCATCAAGTCGCGGTACATCAGCGGGTCGAGCTGTGGCTTGAACAGGTAGATGATCCCGGTGATCGCCAGCAGGATCATGAATGGCGCGACGAACAGCCCGGCATAGAAATGCCAGCGCCAGGCCAGGTTGTAGAACGATACGTTTGGTTTGCTCATGGGAGCCTCCCGTAGACCTGAGTTGGGCGCGGTCAGGCCCCGCGCCCGTTTGTTGTTGTCAGAAGCTGAAGTCGACCTTGGTCCAGAAGGTCCTGCCTGGCTCGTTCACTGGCTCCGTCGAGTTCGCCGGATAGCCGAACCCGGCGTTCCCTGCCAGGTTCAGGTGCTCGGCGTAGGCTTTGTCGAACAGGTTGTCGACGCCCGCGCTGAGCTTGAGGTTGTTGTTGATCTTGTAGGCGCCGTTAAGCGAGAACACGCCGAAGCCGGCGCTCTTGCCATAGTCCTTGCCCACCACGTTGCCCTGGTTCTGGGCGATGCGGTTCTGCTCGTCCACCAGCCGCCACAGCGTGCCGACGCTCCAGGCGTCACGGCTGTAGGTCAGGCCCAGGCGGCTTTCCAGCGGTGGCATCTGCGGCAGCGCCTTGCCGTCGCTGCTGTTCTTGCCCCAGGCATAGGCCAGGGTGGCGTCGGCCTTCCAGTTTTCAGTGAGCTTGTAGGCCGCGCCCAGTTCGCCGCCCATGATGCGGGCGTCGATGTTCTGTGCCTGGGAGGTGTAGCCACCCATCATGTTGCGGCGGTAGTCGAACAGGATGTAGTCGCGCACCTGGCCGACGTAGCCCGAGGCCCAGGCCTCCAGGCGTTCGCCCTGGTACTGGATGCCGAAGTCGAGCTGGGTGGTCTTCTCCGGCTTGATGCCGTCGAAGGCGTTCGCCGAGCCGGCCGGGGCCAGCTTGGGCGAGAACAGCTCCCAGTAGTCGGGGAAGCGCTGGGCATGGCCGAGGCCGATGTAGGTGGTGGCCGGGATCGCCGCCAGGTCGTGCTCGTAGCGCACGAAGCCGCTGGGCAGCGTGTCGGCGCGGGTGTCGCCTTCGGTGGCGCTGCCTTTGCGGAAGTCGCGGGCCGAGGCGCGGTCCAGGCGGGCGCCGGTGATCAGGCGGTCAACGCCTGTGGCGTACCAGGTCAGTTCGCCGAAGGCGCCGTAGTTGTGGAAGTCGGCGTCCTTGGTCCAGGGTTGGCCCTTGTGCGCGTCGATGCCCATGCCGCCGCGCTGGCGGTGCTCGTTGGTCTGTGCGTCGATGCCGCTGATCAGCTGCACGTCGGCCCAGCGCCAGGTGGCCTTGATCCGTGCGCCCATAGTGCGGCGGTCGACGTTGCTGACCATGGGCATGCCCATCATGCCGGTGCCTGACGGGGTGCGCAGGCTGTAGTTGTCCATCACGTGGTCGGCGTAGTTGTAGTAGACCTGCGCCTCGACCTTGTCGAGCACCTCGCCGAGGTTGGACTTTTCAAAGCGCAGGCCCAGGCTTTCGCGCTTGAACTGCGAGCCGTCCATGCCACGCCCGGCGGAGCGGGCCTCGCCGTCGCCCTTGCCGGCGGTCAGTTCCAGCAGGGTGTCGGCGTCCGGGGTCCAGCCGACGGTGGCATCACCGTTCCACTTGTCCCAGCGCGAGGGCACGGTGTCGCCGTTGCCGTCCTCGAAGTCGTCCGAGTGCGACTGGTTGCCGACGAAGCGCACATAGCCGAGCTGGTTGCCGGCGGCAGCGTCGAGCACCTTGTCGAAGCGGCCGTTGGAGCCGACCAGCACGCTGCCGTTGACCCGGCTGCCAAGCTCGCCGAACTTTTCCGGTTCACGCTCGAAGAGGATGGTCCCGGCGGAACCGCCGGGGCCCCAGATCACGCTTTGCGGGCCCTTGATCACGGTGAGGCGGTCGTAGGTTTCCGGCGAGATGTACGACGTCGGCGCATCCATGCGGCCGGGGCAGGCGCCGAGCATCATGCCGCCGTTGGTGAGGATGTTCAGGCGCGAGCCGAACATGCCCCGCAGTACCGGGTCGCCGTTGGTACCGCCGGCGCGGATCACCGAGAACCCGGGGATGGTCTTGAGGTAGTCGGCGCCGTCGCTGGCCGGCACCGGCTGGCGTGGGTCCTTGGGGTTGGTGACCACGGTCAGCGGCGAGCTGGGGGCGATGGCGGTGATCACCGTTGGGCTCAGCTCGGCAGTGTCGTGGGTGTGGCCTTCGTGGCCGGTTTCGGCGGCCACGGCCAGCGGTGCGAGCAGTGAGCCGCACAGCAGGGCGATGGTCCCGCGCAGGGAAAGGGCAAAAACAGGGGTACAGCCGGACATAGTGATTCCAGTCGATCAGTCGTGAGTCAGCGCGAAGCCTCCTGGCTTCGGGCGTTTATCGTGTTGTGTTCAAACGACGATCGAACGGGGCGGCGCGCGGCTGCGCGCGCCGGGGAATACAGCCTGCCGGGCATGGCCCTGGCGCGTGGCGACGGGGAGGTGGACGGGGGGGAGCACGCTGCCCGCCGTAAGCGGGCTGAGTGTCTGGGGCAGGGCGGGGCAGTTGAACAGCAGGCTGCAGTAGCCGCACTTTTCCCACATCACATGCAGTTGGCCATCGTTGCCGTGGCCCTGGTGATGATCGTGGCCATGCTCCATGGGCATGGCCATCGACATGTCCATCGGCATGGACATGCCGGCGTGGTGTTCCATCGGCATCGACTGGGAAACCAGTGGGCCGATGAAGATCATCCACATGGCGAACAGGCTCAGCCAGCCGCCACCGACGCGCCTGCGATCAGGGCGGGTGCTGCGGGTCGAGCTGTTACGCGGCAGGCTCATGGTGAGCGCCTGTCAGCTGATCAGTGTGCGTGTTCGTGCGCCGCGGGCTGGTCGGCCGGTGGCTGCTTCTGCACGGCGACGTCGACGGTGACGTCACCGGCTTTTTCGAAGTGCAGGGTCAGCGGGAAGCGCTTGCCGTCCGTGAGCAGGCTGCGGTCCTTGGGCTGCATGAGCATCACGTGGTAGGCGCTGGGGGCGAACAGCACATCCTTGCCGGCCGGCACCACGACGCTTTGCACGTGTTGCATCTTCATGGCGCCGGCGGCGCTCATCACGTGTTCGTGCAGCTGGGCGTCATTGGTGATGGGGCTTTTCACCGAGAGCAGGCGGTCATCGGCCTTGCCGTTGTTGTGCACGACGAAGTAGGCCGCCACGTTGGGCGCGTTCGGCGGCAGTTCCAGCGACCAGGGGTGGGCGATGTGCAGGTCGCCTACTGTGTATTCATGGGCATTGGCATAGGCGCCGGGCAGCAGCAGGGCGGCCAGGACGAGGGCTTGCTTGAGCATGGGTGAGTCTCCGGTCTGTTCAGGTTCTGATGGACAGCTTAGTGAGCATCAGGCCAGCGGAGAGGCACGGGGATTGAGCGCGGGCCATAACTGGCGCGGCGTGGGCTGGTAGTCGGCGAGGTGCGGGATGTGCCCGGTCAGCAGCAACGGCGGGTTGTGCAGTTGTGGCGGGTAGCCGGGCAAGGCCAGCAAGGGCGCGGCGCCCGAGCAGCACCAGCAGTTCATCATGCTGGCGCTGTCATCGCTTTGCGGGCCGAGATCGATCTTGGCCAGGGCCTGTACATCGACTTTGGCCTTGTTCGCCATGCTCGAACAGAAAGCCCCCCACAGCAGCTGTTCGGCCGGGCCCTTGGGCGCGGCAGAGGACAGCGGCATGGCCAGCAGGTTGAACAGCACTGCAAGGCAGGCTATCCAGGCGATGTGCCGACGTGGGGGCATGGAGAGATCCGGTCAGGAATCG
>NZ_VZZR01000095.1:0-24564 GCF_009650555.1 Pseudomonas sp. EMN2 | reverse complement strand
GAGCGGGCTTGCCCCGCGATAGCGCCAGCCCAGGCGACACATGACCAACGGCCTAGTGGAACGCCCGGCGCTCCATCTCCGGCATCTGCACCTGAATCAGTGCCGACTCAAGCAGCACCCGTAGCGCCTCGATCTCATGCATCAACGCCATGATCAGAATCGACGCGGGCGACTTGGACTGCTGGACCGAAATGGCCTGATGCGCAACAGCCTGCGCGCACAGGGCGTACTCCGTGGCCTGGATCAGGGTGTCTTCAAGGGAATGATGGTTATGGGGTGGATCGGGGACGATCTTTAGCATGGTTACAGTCCTGTTCAGGAAATAAGGACCACCACCGCAAGCTGTCAAACAAGAAGGTGGCAGCTGTACATGGGTTGACAGACCGGTGAACAGAACCAGAAACCGGCGCACACGGAGGTGCCCCACGCACAGCCGCCATAAAAGCTAAGCCATGCGGTTTGTTCAGGGCGGCCTGTCAAAGCCGGTCACTGTTTTCGCAGCGACCGCCCGAGACTAGAGGCCAACCCAGACCACCGCAATGGCTTGAAAGGACCTGGCAGTATGTTTGGGAAATGGACTACAGGAAAGGTGCTTAATCTGATTCCTCCCATTCACATTTACCGCCCACCACCCCGTAAAAAGTCGCCCGGGCGTGGGAACCTTCGGCTTCGACCCTGTCGATACCCACCCTCGCCACCACCTGCCTATCGCCACAATAGCGAACGGTGGTTGTTCTAAAACCTGCGAAGTAGGACAATTATCGGCTTCACGTCCCAACCAGCGACCTTGCATGGCCTTTCTTGCACTTGGTATCAACCATAAGACTGCCTCGGTAGACGTACGCGAGCGCGTGGCGTTTACCCCAGAGCAGCTGGTGGATGCCCTGCAGCAGCTCTGCCGACTGACCGCCAGCCGCGAGGCGGCGATCCTGTCCACCTGCAACCGCAGCGAACTCTATATAGAGCAGGACCAGCTCGGCGCCGACGCGGTGCTGCAATGGCTGGCCGACTATCACCAGCTGAGCCTCGATGAGCTGCGCGCCAGCGCCTATGTGCACGAAGAGCACGACGCGGTGCGGCACATGATGCGGGTGGCTTCGGGCCTCGACTCGTTGGTGCTGGGCGAGCCGCAAATCCTCGGCCAGATGAAGTCGGCCTACGCCGTGGCCCGCGAGGCCGGCACCGTCGGCCCGCTGCTCGGTCGGCTGTTCCAGGCCACCTTCAGCGCCGCCAAGCAGGTGCGCACCGACACCGCCATCGGCGAGAACCCGGTGTCGGTTGCCTTTGCCGCGGTCAGCCTGGCCAAGCAGATCTTCTCCGACCTGGGGCGCAGCCAGGCGCTGCTGATCGGGGCCGGCGAAACCATCACCCTGGTCGCCCGCCACCTGCACGAGCAGGGCGTGCGCCGCATCGTGGTGGCCAACCGCACCCTCGAGCGCGCCAGCATGCTGGCCGAACAGTTCGGCGCCCACGCCGTGCTGCTGGCGGATATCCCGCAGGAGCTGGCCAACAGCGACATCGTCATCAGTTCCACCGCCAGCCAGTTGCCGATCCTGGGCAAGGGGGCGGTGGAAAGCGCGCTCAAGCAGCGCCGGCACAAGCCGATCTTCATGGTCGACATCGCGGTGCCGCGTGACATCGAGCCGCAGGTCGGCGACCTGGATGACGTCTACCTCTACACCGTCGACGACCTGCACGATGTGGTCGCCGAAAACCTCAAAAGCCGCCAGGGCGCGGCCCAGGCCGCCGAAGAGCTGGTGTCGGCCGGTGCCGACGATTTCATGGTGCGCCTGCGCGAGCTGGCCGCGGTGGATGTGCTCAAGGCCTACCGCCAACAAAGCGAGCGCCTGCGCGATGAAGAGCTGCAAAAGGCCCAGCGCCTGCTGGCCAACGGCGGCAACCCCGAAGAGGTACTGGCGCAACTGGCCCGGGGGCTGACCAACAAACTCCTGCACGCGCCCAGCGTGCAACTGAAAAAGCTCTCTGCCGAAGGCCGCCTCGATGCGCTGGCCATGGCCCAGGAACTCTTCGCCCTCCATGAGGGCTCGACGGACAAAACCCCGCAATGAAAGCGTCGCTGCTGAACAAACTGGACACGCTCCAGGACCGCTTCGAGGAACTCACCGCGCTGCTGGGTGATGCCGAAGTCATTTCCGACCAGACCCGCTTCCGTGCCTATTCCCGCGAATACGCCGAAGTCGAGCCGGTGATCGCCGCCTATCAAGAGTGGCGCAAGGTGCAGGATGACCTCGAAGGCGCCCAGGCGCTGCTCAAGGACGCCGACCCCGACCTGCGCGAAATGGCCGTCGAGGAAGTGCGCGAGGCCAAGGAGCAACTGGTGGGCCTTGAGTCGAACCTGCAGCGCATGCTGCTGCCCAAGGACCCCAACGACGGGCGCAACGTGTTCCTGGAAATCCGCGCCGGCACCGGCGGTGACGAGGCGGCGATCTTCTCCGGCGACCTGTTTCGCATGTACTCGCGCTATGCCGAGAAACGCGGCTGGCGCCTGGAGATTCTCTCCGAGAACGAAGGCGAGCACGGCGGCTACAAAGAGATCATCGCCCGGGTTGAAGGCGACAGTGTGTACGGCAAGCTGAAGTTCGAGTCCGGCGCCCACCGTGTGCAGCGTGTGCCCGAGACCGAGTCGCAAGGCCGCATCCACACCTCGGCCTGCACCGTGGCCGTGCTGCCCGAGCCTGATGAACAGGTGGCGATAGAGATCAACCCGGCCGACCTGCGCGTGGACACCTACCGCGCCTCCGGCGCCGGCGGCCAGCACGTCAACAAGACCGACTCGGCGATCCGTATCACTCACTTGCCGACCGGCATCGTGGTCGAGTGCCAGGAAGAGCGTTCGCAGCACAAGAACCGTGCGCGGGCGATGTCCTGGCTGTCGGCCAAGCTCAACGACATGCAGACCAGCGCCGCGCAAAACGCCATTGCCAGCGAGCGCAAGCTGCTGGTCGGTTCGGGCGACCGTTCCGAGCGTATCCGTACCTACAATTATCCACAGGGCCGGGTGACCGACCATCGCATCAACCTCACCCTCTATTCCCTCGACGATATCCTCGCCGGCGGTGTGGACGCGGTGATCGAGCCGCTGCTGGCCGAGTATCAGGCCGATCAGCTGGCCGCCCTGGGGGATTGATGACCATCATTGCCAGCCTGCTGCGCAACGCGCAGTTGCCAGAGTCGCCCACCGAGCGCCTGGACGCCGAGCTGCTCCTGGCCGCGGCCCTGGGCAAGTCGCGCAGCTACCTGCACACCTGGCCCGAGCGCATCGTCAGCAGCGAGGCCGCCGAGGCGTTCGCAGGCTTCATCGAGCGCCGTCGCGCGGGTGAGCCGGTGGCCTACATCCTGGGCCAGCAAGGCTTCTGGAAGCTCGACCTGGAAGTGGCGCCGCACACCCTGATCCCACGCCCGGACACCGAGCTGCTGGTGGAGGCCGCCCTCGAACTGGTGCCGGCCTCGCCTGCCCGTGTGCTGGACCTGGGAACCGGCACCGGCGCCATCGCCCTGGCCTTGGCCAGCGAGTGCCCGGCCTGGCAGGTGACGGCGGTGGACCGTGTCGACGAAGCCGTGGCGCTGGCCGAACGCAACCGCCTGCGCCTGGGCCTGGGCAATGTGCAGATTCGCGCCAGCCACTGG
The DNA here is from genome assembly GCF_009650555.1 of Pseudomonas sp. EMN2. Classification (NCBI taxonomy): domain Bacteria; kingdom Pseudomonadati; phylum Pseudomonadota; class Gammaproteobacteria; order Pseudomonadales; family Pseudomonadaceae; genus Pseudomonas; species Pseudomonas sp. EMN2. Next base: position 20,916 of record NZ_VZZR01000095.1, on the reverse strand, counting down.
TTCGATGCCCTGGCCGGCGAGCGCTTCGACCTGATCCTCAGCAACCCCCCTTACATTCGCGCCGCCGACCCGCACCTGGTTGCCGGCGATGTGCGCTTCGAGCCCAGCAGTGCCCTGGTGGCCGGTGAAGATGGCCTGGACGACCTGCGCGTGATCGTCGCCCAGGCGCCGCAGCACTTGCTGCCCGGCGGCTGGCTGCTGCTCGAACATGGCTACGACCAGGCCCCGGCGGTGCGCGAACTGCTGGCGGCCAGCGGCTTCATCGAGGTTGCCAGCCGTGTCGACCTGGGTGGCCACGAGCGCATCAGCCTGGGGCGCCTGCCATGCTGAGCGACCTGGAACTGTTGCGTTACAGCCGGCAGATCCTGCTGCCTCAAGTGGACATCGACGGCCAGCTGCGCCTGAAGCACGGCAAGGCGCTGGTGATCGGCCTTGGCGGCCTGGGTTCGCCCGTGGCGCTGTACCTGGCCGCCGCCGGCGTCGGCCAGTTGCACCTGGCCGATTTCGACACCGTCGACCTCACCAACCTGCAGCGCCAGGTCATCCACGACAGCGACAGTGTCGGCATGAGCAAGGTGGATTCGGCGATCAAGCGCCTGCAGGCGATCAACCCGGAAATCACCCTGGTCGCCCATCGCCAGGCGCTGGATGAAGACTCGCTGGCCGCCGCGGTGGCGGCGGTGGACGTGGTGCTGGACTGCTCCGACAACTTCGGCACCCGGGAGGCGGTCAATGCCGCCTGTGTCGCGGCCGGCAAGCCGTTGGTCAGCGGCGCGGCGATCCGCCTCGAAGGCCAGCTGTCGGTATTCGATACGCGGCGCGACACCAGCCCCTGCTACCACTGCCTGTACGGCCATGGCAGCGAGGCCGAGCTCACCTGCAGCGAAGCCGGCGTACTGGGCCCGCTGGTTGGGCTGGTGGGTAGCCTGCAAGCACTGGAAGCCCTGAAATTGCTGGCCGGCTTCGGTGAGCCGCTGGTGGGGCGCCTGCTGTTGATCGATGCGCTGGGCACCCGCATGCGCGAGCTGCGGGTCAAGCGCGACCCGGCCTGCGCCGTGTGCGCTACCCGCCATGGCTGAAGGGCTGGCGCCGGTAGGCGTGATGGATTCGGGGGTCGGCGGTTTGTCGGTGCTCGCCGAAATCCAGCGCCTGCTGCCCAATGAATCGCTGCTGTATGTGGCCGACAGCGGCCACGTCCCCTATGGCGAAAAGTCCCCCGACTACATTCGCCAGCGCCTGCGCCATATCGCCGGGTTCTTCCGCGAGCAGGGCGCCAAGGCGATGGTCCTGGCCTGCAATACCGCCACCGTGGCGGCGGTCGCCGACCTGCGCGAGCTGTACCCCGACTGGCCGCTGGTGGGCATGGAGCCGGCAGTCAAACCGGCGGCGGCCGCAACCCGCTCTGGCGTGGTCGGCGTGCTGGCCACCACCGGCACGCTGCAGAGCGCCAAGTTCGCCGCCTTGCTCGACCGGTTCGCCAGCGATGTGCAGGTGATCACCCGGCCTTGCCCGGGCTTGGTGGAGTGCATCGAGGCCGGCGACCTGACCAGCCCGGTCCTGCGCCAATTGCTGGCGGGCTACGTGCAGCCGTTGCTCGCGGCGGGCTGCGACACCTTGATCCTGGGCTGCACCCACTACCCCTTCCTGCGCCCGCTGCTGGCGCAGATGGTCCCGGCAGACGTGGCGATCATCGACACCGGTGCCGCCGTGGCACGCCAGCTCCAGCGTCTGCTGGCGGAGCGCGGCTTGCTGGCCGAGGGCCCCGCGCAGCCGACTCGGTTCTGGAGCAGCGCCGACCCGGAAACCCTGAAAAAAATCCTGCCGTTGCTGTGGCATAAATCCGACAGCGTGCAAAGCTTCCCCTTATAAAAAGTGTGAAGGGCGTCAATCGCCGTTGGAACTATCGTTTCGCCGTCGATCTCTACCGCTCTGCCTGCCGGGCAAACACTTAAAACCATCAGGAAGAAGGGGTTTCGCATGCGCAAACTGTGCGTCTTGGCGGCCGTTGCCGCTGTTTCTCTGGGGCAGGCGGTGGTTGTGCAGGCCGCTGACATTTCGTTTTCGGTGGGGCAGACCGGGGACTCGACCTGGGTCTATCGGCTGGGTCTGCAGTCGAACTGGGACGCCAGCTGGTGGCAAACCGGGGTAGGGCGCCTGACCGGCTACTGGGATGGCGCCTACAGCTATTGGCAGGGTGACAAGACCGCCAGCAACCACAGCCTGTCGTTCGCGCCGGTGTTCGTCTATGAGTTCGCGGGCGAATCGGTCAAGCCCTACATCGAGGCGGGGATTGGGGTAGCGGCGTTCTCCAGCACCGAGCTGGAAGACAACCAGTTGGGCTCGTCATTCCAGTTCGAGGACCGGATCGGCTTTGGCCTGCGCTTCGCGGGCGGGCATGAGGTGGGGATTCGCGCTACCCACTATTCCAATGCCGGGCTCAAGCAGCCCAACGACGGGGTGGAAAGCTACGCCCTGCATTACCGCATGCCGTTGTAGGGCCGAGCCAGGCTTCCAACATCGTGGGAGCGGGCTTGCCCCGCGATCTGCCGCAACGCGGTAGCAAAGCCCGAATTCACGGCGTCTCTGACGCTATTTGATATTGGGTATAGGAGCGCTTCGCACTCCATCGCGGGGCAAGCCCGCTCCCACGAAATTTTTCGTACAAAGCCTAAAGCATGGCTTGGCCTGTTGGCGAAGCTGTTCAGCCTGGCAACGGCCAAAGGCTATTCAGGCTCAGCGCCTCGAGCACCAGCTCAGGTTGGCGCTGTTCCAAGCGTGCCAGCAATTCGCTGGCGGCGGTCTCTGGCGTCCAGTCCTCCGGGATGGCCTGAGCCAGGGTAACCGGGCTTTTCAACGACTGTGGCGCGACGACCGTCAGGTCCACGCCAAACCGCTTCAGGGTTGCGCGATGGTCACGCAGCCACCTTGGCAAACTGTTGAGGCCGCTGGACGGTTGGTTCGGCTCGAACAGCTGCGACGCCGAATAGCGGTTCAGGATCACCAGCACCTGCGGTTTGTCACCCTTGGCCAGCAACGGCAGTGCCGCCGCCAGGCAATGCTCGGCAGCGCGCAGGTTGCTGGCGACGATCATCTCGAACAGGTCGGCGCCCGCCACGTCGTCAGGCAGGTAGTCGCAACTCCCGGCGTTGATGATCAAGGTGTCGAGCGCAGCCCATCGCGCCTGCAGTTGCTGGCTGGCGGTATCGGCCTGGCCTGCCTCCTGCAACTGGCCGGGAAGGCAAAGCACCTGTTCGCTCAACGCCTCGAGCTGATCGCAATCCCTGCTGCTGGCGGCGACCCGTTGTCCCAGGTCGAGCAAGCGTTCCACCAGGGCCAGACCAAGTCCGTTGGTCGCCCCCGTTACCCAGAAACTGCGCGTAGTACTCAAATTGTTGCCCTCTGATCCTGCCAGGTGGACAAACCCTTGAAGGCGTCCAATGCACGCTGGCGACTGCTTTCGAGATCGACTATCGGACTGGTGTAATAATTTGTAGCAAATAGATCGCCGGATTTCACCGGCAAATGAATGTATTTATCATCCATCTGCCGCAGCTCTGGCAACCAGTGACGTATGAATACGCCCTTCGAATCGAAGCGTTGCGACTGAGTGACCGGGTTGAAGATGCGAAAGTATGGCACTGCGTCCGTGCCCGTCGAGGCACTCCACTGCCAGCCGCCGTTGTTGGCGGCCAGGTCGCCGTCGATCAGGTGGCGCATGAAATGCCGCTCCCCCTCGCGCCAGTCGATCAGCAGGTTCTTGCTGAGGAACATGGCCACGATCATGCGCAGGCGGTTGTGCATCCAGCCGGTGTGCAGCAACTGGCGCATGGCGGCATCGATGATCGGGAAACCCGTACGGCCTTCTTTCCAGGCTTGCAGGTCTTCAGGTGCGTTGCGCCAGGGCAGGGCCTCGGTGTGGGCACGGAAGGCGCGGTGCCGGGACACCTGTGGATAACCCACCAGGATGTGTTTGTAGAACTCGCGCCAGAGCAGTTCGTTGACCCAGGTCTGCACGCCGGCATTGCCGCTGTCGAATTCACCCTGGTTGCTGGCCAGGGCGGCATGCAGGCACTGGCGCGGCGAGATCACCCCGGCGGCCAGGTAGGGTGAAAGCTGGCTGGTGCCGGCCTTGGCGGGCAGGTCGCGCTGCTGTGGGTAGTCTTCGACACTTTCGTCGAGAAAGCGCGTTAGGCGCTGGTTCGCCTCGTCCTCGCCGGCCGGCCAGTGTTCGCGCAGGGCAGCGGATGTGCCGTCGAAGCCTTCGATGTGCGCGGGGATGGGGTCGCTGGCGATGTCCAGGGCGTGCTGGCGCTGAACACGCGGGGCGCGGGCGGGCAGGCTGCGGTGCAGGTGTTCCAGGCAAACCCGTTTGAACTGGCTGAACACCTGGAAGTAGTGGCCGCTGCGGGTGAGCACGCTGCCGGGCTTGAACAGCAACTGGTCGAGATGGCCATACGCGCCGATCCCGGCCTGTTCCAGCAGCCGTGCGGTGGCCTGGTCGCGGCGGGCTTCGTTGACGCCGTACTCGTCGTTCCAGTGCACGGCCTCGATATTGTGCTGGCGGCAGACCTCGAGCAGCGCTTCAGGCACCTCGGCCCAGCTATCGGTATGGCGGATCAGCAGCGGGATGTTCAGGGCTTCGAGCGACTGGCGCAGTTGGCGCAGGTTGCGCAGCCAGAAGTCGACCTTGCAGGCTGCGTCGTCGTGGCTTTGCCACTGCCCGGGGCTGGCGATCCACAGGGCCACGGTGGGGCCGCGCTGGCAGGCGGCCGAGAGGGCGGTGTTGTCGTCGATGCGCAGGTCGCTGCGCAGCCAGATCAATTGCATGGGTTTAGCGGCCTGTTGAGTGTTGAAGGCGGTGCAAGGCGGCCTGTGGGCTGTCGAACAGCTGCAGGTCGGGCAGGCCCAGGGCGTGCAGTTCGGCCTGATGCAGGCTGATGCTGTGGCCGCCGAGGAGTTTTGCGGTGTTCAGGTCCTGCAGAGTGCGGCCGAGGGCGGCAAGGTCCGGGCGCCGGCCGAGGTAAAGCAGCAGCGCACGTGGCTGCAGCAGCTTGACGGCCTGGCGCAATTGGCGGGGCTCCACGGGCCATTCGAGAATCTCCAGCGGCTGGCCACTGCTGCTGAGCAGCCAGGCGCAGAGCCAGAATTCGGCATCGAAGGGGGTGTCGTCGGTGCGTGCGAGCAGTACGCAAGCCCCCGCCAGGGAATGGTTGTCGTGGTACACCCTGGCGCCCAGCTTGCTGCGCAGCCAGGTATTGAAGAAGGCTTGTTCCAGCCCAGCGTCGAAGTGCGTTTGCCAGCGCAGGGTGAGTGCGTCGAGCAGTGGCAACAGCAGGCGTTCGCACACCGTCACGGCTGGATACAGCGCCATGGCCTGGTTGAGCAGTTGGTCGAGTGGGCGTTGCGCCAGATGGGCGATGGCCTCGATCAGTTGCTCGATGCGCTCACCCCATTCGCCCTCGACCGGGGTGCTGGCATCCGCTGCGTTGTCCAGCAGGGCGCGCACCTGGCTGACCGCCGCGCCGCGTTCGAGCCAGCGCAGCACCGCCTGCACGCGCTGCACCTGGTCCTGTGGATAAAGGCGGTGCCCCCTGGGTGTGCGTTGCGGCTTGATCAGCCCGTAACGGCGCTCCCAGGCGCGCAGGGTGACCGGGTTGACGCCGGTCAGCCGAGCGACTTCACCAATGGGCAGCAGGGCTTCAGATGGCATTGCGCAGCCCGAGGCGTTCAGGGTGAGGTTGCAGGTAGGCCTGCTGCAACAGGTAGGGGTCGGGGTGGCAACGCAGGTGGTGTTTGAGCAGGGTCAAGGGCACCACCAGCGGTACCACGCCTTGCTGGTACTGGCCGATGATTTGCTGCAGCTCGGCCTTGTCGGCCTGGTCGAGGTCGTTGCGCAGGTAACCGCTCAGGTGCTGCAGCACGTTGCCATGGGTGCCGCGGCTGGCGCAGCGGCGCAAGGCCTGCATCAGCTGGCTGAAATAGGCGGGGCCGAACTGCTCCGGGTCGTGGTCGCGGGTCATGCTGCCAAGCAGCTTGCCCAGGCTTCGGTAGGCCTGCGGGTTATGGGCCATCAACAGGTACTTGTAGCGCGCGTGGAAACTGATCAGCGCGCCACGGCTGAGGCCGCCCTGCAGCACCTGCTGCCAGTCGGCATAGGCATACACGCGGCTGATGAAGTTCTCCCGCAGCACCGGGTCGTGCAGGCGGCCTTCTTCTTCCACCGGCAGGTCCGGGCGGGCGGCGCAGAAGGCGGCGGCGTAGGCACCACGCCCGCCCTGGCTGGCCGGGTGGCCGTTCTCCTGGTACACCTTGACCCGTTCAAGCCCGCAGGAAGGCGATTTCTGCATGAAGATGTAGCCGCAGATATCGTCGAGTTCGCTGGCCATCTGTTGGCCGTAGGCGCGCAGCGGGCCGGAAAAATCAGTGCTGCTGTCGCGGGTCCCGGTCACGGCGGGGTGCTCCGGGTCGCCGACCAGGCGGATCGGTTCGCGGGGCACGCCCAGGCCGATGGCGACTTCCGGGCACACCGTCACCCATTCGAAGTGCTCTTCGAGCAGTTCATGGCACAGGTCGGAATGCTTGTGCCCGGCGTTGTAGCGCACGTTGAGGCCGGTGAGGCAGGCGCTGATGGCCAGGCGTGGCTTGCCGCTCGGGGAGGGAAGTTTCATGGCGTGCTCCGGAAGTACTTGTACAGGCAGCAGGGTTTGTACAAGGCAATTCCAGCACATTTGAAAACTTATACAAGAAATATTTCTTGTATAGATTTTGTGTGCGGCTACTCCAGGTGTTCCAGCAGCCGCCGGGCCGCCTCCTGGCCGCTGAGCCAGGCGCCTTCGACACGCCCGGACAGGCACCAGTCGCCACAGGCATACAGGCCCAGGTCGGCATCGGCCAGGGCGCCCCATTCATGGTTCACGGCGGGCCGGGCATACAGCCAGCGGTGGGCGAGGGCGAAGGTCGGCGCGGGCACCACGCAACCGACCAGCTCGGCGAATTCGCCCCACAGCTGTTCGATCACGTCCTCCTTGGGCAGGTCGATATGCTGCTTGCTCCAGTTGGAGGTGGCGTGCAGCACCCAGGTGTCGAGGTGCGCGTCACGCCCGGGCTTGCTGCGGTTGCGCGCCAGCCAGTCGAGCGGGTTGTCTTGCACGAAGCAGCCTTGCATGGGGGTATCGAGCGGGGTTTCGAAGCCCAGGGCGATCGCCCAGGTCGGCTCCATCTGCACACCGGCGGCGACCGCGGCAAGCTTTGGCGTGGCGGTCAGCAGTTGCGTTGCCTGCGGCGCCGGCACGGCGATGACGACCCGGCTGAACGGGCCGTGGCTGCAGCCTTCGGTGTCCTGCAGGTGCCAGTAATGCTTGCCGCGGAACACCTCGGCGATGCGGCAGCCGAAGTTGACCGTGACGTCCTTGAGCAACCCGCGGGTGATGGCGCTCATGCGCGGCACGCCGACCCAGCGGGTTTGTTCGTCGGGGGAGGGGGTGAGTTCGCCATCGCGGTAGTTGTACAGCTGTGGCTTCCACTGTTCGGCCCAGCCGCTGGCTACCCAGTGCTGTACCTGCTCGACGAAACGCCGGTCGCGGGCGGTGAAGTACTGGGCGCCGAGGTCGAGCGCACCAGCCTCGCTGCGTTTGCTGGCCATGCGCCCGCCGCTGCCGTGGCCTTTGTCGAACAGATGGACGGTGTGCCCGGCTTTCTGCAAGGCCTGGGCGGCGGACAAACCGGCAATGCCGGCACCGATGATGGCGATAGGTACTGTCATGATGGCCTCTTCGAACCTCGCTGTTCGCAGCCTACGCTGCCAGGCAAACCTGTACAATACGCAATGTTTGTATAAGGTTATTCCGCTCGATAGGGCAGCTTGGCCTATGTTTATCCGAGAGCGTTCGGTCAAAAAAGTGCCTTGATCTTAAAAATAGACCACGGCCGCCAACTCTGAGGACACAGTCATGCATATATTGCTGACCGGCGGTACCGGCCTCATCGGCCAACACCTGTGCCAGCTGTGGCGAGGGCAGGGGCACCGCCTGACCGTGTGGAGTCGTAACCCCGCGCAGGTACCCAGACGCTGTGGCAGCGACGTGCGGGGTGTTGCGCGGCTGGAGGACATCGCAGCGGATGATGCCGTGGACGCGGTGATCAACCTGGCCGGCGCGCCGATCGCCGACCGACCCTGGACGGCCGGGCGACGCAGCCTGCTCTGGGCCAGCCGGGTCACCCTCACCGAGCAGTTGCTGGCCTGGCTCGAGAGCCGCGAGCAACGCCCCGAGGTGCTGATATCCGGCTCTGCCGTGGGTTGGTATGGCGACGGTGGCGAGCGTGAGCTGACCGAGGCGTCTGCGCCGGTGCGGGAGGATTTTGCCAGCCAGTTGTGCATCGCCTGGGAAGAGACCGCCATGCGTGCGCAGGCCCTCGGCATTCGCGTGGTACTGGTGCGAACGGGCTTGGTGCTGGCCAGCGATGGCGGCTTTTTGTCGCGCCTGCGCCTGCCGTTCAAGCTGGGGCTGGGCGGGCCGCTGGGCGATGGCCGGCAGTGGATGCCGTGGGTGCATATAGACGACCAGGTCGCCCTGATTGATTTTCTGTTGCAGCACAAGGAGGCCAGCGGTCCTTATAATGCCTGCGCCCCGGAGCCGGTGCGCAACCGCGAGTTCGCCAGGCAACTGGGGCGTGCCCTGCATCGCCCGGCGTTGCTGCCAGTGCCGGCCTTGTTGCTCAAGGCCGGGCTGGGTGAATTGTCCACATTGCTGCTTGGCGGCCAGCGTGCCCGCCCGGTGCGGCTGCTGGCGGCAGGCTTCACGTTCCGCTTCAACGATCTGCAATCGGCGCTGGGCAACCTGTCCAGCCGCCTCTGACATAGGACGCTGCATGACCGATCACGCTCTGCTGCTGGTCAACCTGGGCTCGCCGGCCTCCACCTCGGTGGCCGACGTGCGCCGTTACCTCAACCAGTTCCTCATGGACCCGTACGTGATCGACCTGCCCTGGCCGGTGCGGCGCCTGCTGGTATCGCTGATCCTGATCAAGCGCCCCGAGCAGTCGGCCCATGCCTACGCCTCGATCTGGTGGGACGAAGGTTCGCCGCTGGTGGTGCTGACCCGCCGCTTGCAACAGGCGATGGTCGCCCATTGGCCCCATGGCCCGGTCGAGATCGCCATGCGCTATGGCCAGCCGGCGTTGCCCGAAGTGCTTGAGCGTCTGGCTGCCCAAGGCGTGCGTAAAGTGATCCTGGCGCCGCTTTATCCACAGTTCGCCGACAGTACCGTGACCACCGTGGTGGAGTTGGCCAGGCAGACCATCGCCGAGCGCAAGCTGCCGTTGCAGACCCGTATCCTGCAGCCGTTCTACGACCACCCCGACTACATCGACGCGCTGGTCGCCAGTGCCCGGCCGCACCTGGAGCAGGGTTACGATCACCTGCTGCTGAGCTTCCATGGCCTGCCCGAGCGTCACCTCAAGAAGCTCGACCCTACCGGCAACCACGATTTCCAGGCCGCCGATTGCTGCGCCGGTGCCAGCGCCGAGATGCGCGCGGTGTGCTATCGCGGCCAGTGCCTGGCGACCGCCAAGGCCTTTGCGCAGAAGATGGGTATCCCGGATGGCAAGTGGTCGGTGTCGTTCCAGTCGCGCCTGGGGCGCGCCAAGTGGATCGAGCCCTACACCGAAACGCGCCTGGATGAGCTGGGCAAGGCGGGGGTGCAGAAGCTTTTGGTGATGTGCCCGGCGTTCGTCGCTGACTGCATCGAGACGCTGGAAGAGATCGGCGATCGGGGCAAGGAGCAGTTCATCGAGGCGGGCGGCAAGGAGCTGGTGCTGGTGCCGTGCCTGAATGATCACCCGGAGTGGGTGAGGGTGTTGGCGGGGATGTGCGAGAAGGCTTGAGGCCTGGGCCAGCTTCTTCGCGGGTAAACCCGCTCCCACAGGTTCGGTGAGCATCCTGTGGGAGCGGGTTTACCCGCGAATAGGCCAGATCAGGCTAGCGCCGGATCAAGGCAGCTGATCATCCAGCTTCTTGTGTTTCCAGCCATCGTTGCCCGGCAGGATCAGGTTCAGGGCAATGGCCACGATGGCGCACAGGGCAATGCCCTTCAGGCCCCAGTCGTCCGGGCCGTCGCCGCTGCCGATCAGCACGCCGCCGATGCCGAACACCAGGGTCACCGACACGATCACCAGGTTGCGCGCTTCGGCCAGGTCGATCTTGTGGCGGATCATGGTGTTCATGCCCACCGCTGCGATCGAGCCGAACAGCAGGCAGAGGATGCCACCCATCACCGGTACCGGGATGCTCTGCAGCAGCGCGCCGAACTTGCCGATGAAGGCCAGGGTGATGGCGAACAGCGCCGCCCAGGTCATGATCTTCGGGTTGTAGTTCTTGGTCAGCATCACCGCGCCGGTCACTTCGGCGTAGGTGGTGTTGGGCGGGCCACCGAACAGGCCGGCGGCAGTGGTCGCCAGGCCGTCACCCAGCAAGGTGCGGTGCAGGCCGGGCTTCTTCAGGTAGTCGCGGCCGGTCACGCTGCCGACTGCGATCACCCCGCCGATGTGCTCGATCGCCGGTGCCAGGGCCACCGGAACGATGAACAGGATGGCCTGCCAGTTGAAGGCCGGGGCGGTGAAGTTCGGCAGTTCCAGCCAAGGGGCCGCGGCGATCTTGGCGGTGTCGACCACGCCAAAGGCGAACGACAGGGCAAAGCCCACCAGCACGCCGGAAATGATCGGTACCAGGCGGAAGATGCCCTTGCCGAACACCGCCACGATCAGCGTGGTCAGCAGCGCCGGCATGGAGATCATCATCGCGGTCTTGTACGGCATCAGCGCAGCGCCATCACCGCCCTTGCCCATGGCCATGTTGGCGGCGATCGGCGCCATGGCCAGGCCGATGGAGATGATCACCGGGCCGATGACCACCGGCGGCAGCATGCGGTCGATGAAGCCGGTGCCCTTGACCTTCACCATCAGGCCCATGAAGGTGTAGACGAAGCCTGCAGCCATCACGCCGCCCATGGTCTCGGCCAGGCCGAACTGGCCCTTGGCGAGGATGATCGGGGTAATGAAGGCAAAGCTCGACGCCAGGAACACCGGGACCTGGCGGCCGGTCACCAGCTGGAACAGCAAGGTGCCGATGCCGGCGGTGAACAGCGCGACGTTGGGATCGAGGCCGGTGATCAGCGGCATCAGCACCAGCGCGCCGAATGCCACGAAGAGCATCTGCGCGCCCGAGACGACCTGGCGCCAGAGCGGGTCGTTGAAGCCGTCCTGCATGATCAGGCGTCCTTCTGCTTGGTGCCGAAGATCTTGTCACCGGCATCGCCAAGGCCTGGGACGATGTAGCCGTGTTCGTTCAGGCGCTGGTCGATCGAGGCGGTGTAGATCTTCACGTCCGGGTGGGCTTTCTCCACCACTTCGATACCTTCAGGTGCCGCGACCAGCACCATGGCGCGGATCTCTTTGCAGCCGGCTTTCTTCAGCAGGTCGATGGTGGCGACCATCGAGCCGCCGGTGGCCAGCATCGGGTCGATGATCAGGGCCAGGCGCTGGTTGATGTCTGGTGCGAGCTTTTCAAGGTAGGTGTGCGCTTCGAGGGTTTCCTCGTTGCGGGCAACGCCCACTGCACTGACCTTGGCGCCGGGGATCAGGCTGAGCACGCCGTCGAGCATGCCGATGCCGGCACGCAGGATCGGCACGACGGTGATCTTCTTGCCGGCGATTTTCTCGACCTGCACCTTGCCGCACCAGCCGTCGATCTCGTAGGTCTCGAGGGGCAGGTCCTGGGTGGCTTCATAGGTCAACAGCGCGCCGACTTCCTGGGCGAGTTCGCGAAAATTCTTGGTGCTGATATCGGCGCGGCGCATGAGGCCGAGCTTATGGCGGATCAGCGGATGGCGGATCTCACGAGTAGGCATAGGGGGGGCTCCGGAAGGCGGGCAAAAAAACCGCGCTAGATTAATCTATTCAGTCCTGACTGTCGTGCGGTCATTGTGCACGTTAGTCCATAAAGGCTTGATCTGGGACGAGCGGATGCGTACCTTTGCCCGCTTTTCCAAAACGCACCCCCTGGAGAGCGCCATGTCCGCCGATCTCGAGCATATCCGTCAAGTGATGCACGAGGCTGATTGCCTGTACAACGAAGCCGAGGTCGAGGCCGCCATTGCCGAGGTCGGCAAACAGATCTGCCAGGACCTGCACGACAAGAACCCGGTGGTTTTCTGCGTGATGAACGGTGGCCTGATCTTCGCCGGCAAGCTGCTCACCCACCTGCAGTTCCCGTTGGAAGCTTCGTACCTGCACGCCACCCGCTACCGCAACCAGACCAGCGGCGGTGAGCTGTTCTGGAAGGCCAAGCCCGAGGTGTCGTTCATTGACCGCGACGTGCTGATCGTCGACGACATCCTCGACGAGGGCCACACCCTCAGCGCCATCATCGAGTTCTGCAAGCACGCCGGCGCCCGCTCGGTGCACACCGCCGTGCTGATCGACAAGGATCACGACCGCAAGGCCAGCCCGGACCTGAAAGCCAACTACGTCGGCCTGCCGTGCGTCGACCGCTACATCTTCGGCTATGGCATGGACTACAAAGGCTACTGGCGCAACGCCAACGGCATCTTCGCCGTCAAGGGCTTGTAATCATGCGCCAGCCCGCGTTTATCGATCAGGCGTTGTTCACCGGGCTGGCAGCACAGTCGGCGGCCAACCCGCGTGGCCGCCAGCACCACAACTTCCATGACATGGACGAGCCTTGCCACCGCATGGCCATCGGCCTGCAGCCGGATACCTACATTCCGCCGCACCGGCACCTGAGCGCCGACAAGGCCGAGGCGTTGGTCGTGCTCAAAGGGCGGATCGGCCTGTTGATCTTCGACGAGCAGGGTACGGTCACCGACAAACGTGTGATGGAGGCGGGCGGCGACTGCCTGGGTGTCGATCTGGCGCCGGGCACCTACCACGGGTTGGTGGTGCTGCAAGCCGACAGCATGCTGTTCGAGTGCAAGGCCGGCCCTTACCGCCCGGTGGGCGAGGGCGAGCTTGCCCACTGGGCGCCGCGTGAAGGCGAGGCCGGTGTGGCCGAGTACCAGGCTTGGATGCGCGCGCAGTTCGACTGAACGACCAGGCGGCCTCGCTGAGCAGGCCGCTACGGCCGAACAGACCATGCTAGAGTGCCCCTTCATGCCAAGGAGCCTCACATGCGTGCGTTCGTCCCTCTCCTGCTGGCGGTGAGCCTGCCGCTTTCTGCTGCCCCGCTGCACAGTCAGTTCCTGCCCCCCGACGACCTCGCCCTGCGCCAGGAAGCCCCGACCAGCCAGCAGTTGCTGCAGGTCACCGACTATTCGGTGGTGGTGGGCACCCAGCGCCAGTCCGACCAGCAACCCATTCCCATCACCTCCTCGTTGCAGATGCGCCTGAAAGGCAAGCCCTTGAGCAAGGGCTCGACCATCGGCGAGGTGCTGATCAACTTCGACGGCGAGGGCGGCAAGAGCCTGAAAAAGCCGGCTTACGACGACAAGCGCCGCACCCTGACCCTCAATTACCCGATGGCCGACTACCGGGTGATCATGGACCTGCTGCGCAACGAGACCCTTTACGTGCAGTTCCTCACTTACGCCAACGGCCATGTCTGGGCCGATCTGCACACAGGAACCGTACGTACGCGTTGAGGCCCGCAGGTACAGGGCGGTACACTGCCGGCCTTCGAAAATGTCCTAGACAGTCCAGTGGGAGTCCTTGATGCGTAAAGACAAGAAACAGGTGATTGGTGACGAAATCAGCGACGAGTACATCAAGAGCTTCCTGCAGTTCGAGCCGGCCGATGGCCTCACTTCGCCGTCGCACCACAAGCTGATCAAGGGCTACCGTGGCCTGCGCATCGACGATTTCGAGCGTTATGTCGGTTTCTTCCTCGAGGCCGGGTACGACCTGGATGGCAAGGACGAGCACGGCAAGACCTTTGTCGAGGTGATCGCCGACCAGCGCAACGCGCCTGAGTACATCGAGATCATCGACAACGCCCGCGGCTGATTGATTGACCTGTACTGGCCTCTTCGCGGGGCAAGCCCGCTCCCACAGGTATCACACAGGATTCAATTACTTTGGAAGACCTGTGGGAGCGGGCTTGCCCCGCGATAGGGCCGGCACAGGTTGATTAATACCCAGGCACAAAAAAACGCCCCGAGGGGCGTTTTTTCGTTTCAGCCGGTTCAGGCGTAGTGCTTGGCCGGGCTGTCCTGCGCCAGGTCCAGCGCCACATCGTTGTCGGCGCTGATCTTGTGGTACAGCGCAGCGTCGGTCGCCAGGGCCTTCTCGCGGGCCGGGAAGATTTCCTTGAGCTTGGCAGCCCAGGCACCCTTCGCCTGCTCGGGGAAGCAGCGCTCGATCAGCTCGAGCATGATCGACACGGTCACCGAAGCGCCCGGCGATGCGCCGAGCAGTGCAGCCAGGCTGCCGTCCGCCGCCGAAACCAGCTCGGTGCCGAACTGCAGCACGCCGCCTTTTTTCGGGTCTTTCTTGATGATCTGCACGCGCTGGCCGGCCACTTCCAGGCGCCAGTCCTCGGCTTTCGCCTCCGGATAGAAGCGACGCAGGGCTTCCAGGCGTTGCTCCATCGACTGCATCACTTCGCTGACCAAGTACTTGGTCAGGTCCATGTTGTCGCGGGCCACGGCCAGCATCGGGCCGATGTTGCCCATGCGCACCGACAGTGGCAGGTCCATCAGCGAGCCATGCTTGAGGAACTTGGTGGTGAAGCCGGCGTACGGGCCGAACAGCAGCGAGGTGTTGCCATCGACCACGCGGGTATCCAGGTGCGGTACCGACATGGGCGGGGCGCCAACCGCAGCCTGGCTGTAGACCTTGGCCTGGTGCTGCTTGACGATTTCCGGGTTGTCGCAACGCAGCCACTGGCCGCTGACCGGGAAGCCGCCGAAGCCTTTGCTTTCCGGGATGCCGGAGGCCTGCAGCAGGGGCAGTGCGGCACCGCCGGCGCCGAGGAAGACGAAGCGGGCGTCGACTTCACGGCTGCCGCCGCTGTTGACGTCCTTGATGCTCACGGTCCAGCCGTTGCCGTTACGGCGCAGGCCGACGACCTTCTTGCTGTACTTGACCTGGGTGTCCGGGCTGTTGCCCAGCAGCTTGAGCAGCTTGTTGGTCAGGGCCCCGAAGTTGACGTCGGTGCCTTTGGCCACGCGGGTCGCGGCGATGCGCTGGTCAGCCGGGCGGCCCGGCATCATCAGCGGCATCCAGTCGTTCATCACGGCCTTGTCTTCGGTGTATTCCATCTCCGAGAAGGCGTGGTGCTGCTTGAGCAGCTCGAAACGCTTCTTGAGGAAGTCGATACCCTTGTCACCCTCGACGTAGCTCAGGTGCGGAACCGGGTTGATGAAAGCGCGCGGCGAGCCGAAGTTGCCCTTCTTGCTCAGGTAGGCCCAGAACTGGCGCGAAACCTCGAACTGGGTGTTGATGTGCACGGCTTTCTTGATGTCGATGCTGCCATCGGCGGCCTGCGGGGTGTAATTCAGCTCGCACAGGCCGGCATGGCCGGTACCGGCGTTGTTCCAGGGGTTGGAACTCTCCGCGGCTCCGGAGTCCATCGCCTCTACGACCTCAAGCTTCAGGGTCGGATCGAGCTCCTTGAGCAGTACGGCCAGGGTGGCACTCATGATGCCCGCGCCTACCAGTACCACATCAACCGATTCGTTCTGCGCCATTTAACGCGTCTCCACAATCTACAGCTACCTAATTGACAGCACAGGATCCCTGGGTTTGCCAGGATCGCCATGTCCGACTCTTCGCAGTTCTTGCAACTTCAGCGGACACTGCCAATCAGTCTTGGGTGTTCAGGTATTGAACGCCGTTTGCCACGGGTGCGGCAATTCGACTTATGGTCAAGTGATCCGTCATGCGTTACGGGCCGGCCTCAGGCTCCCATCCAGGATGAGCGCTTGTGCCGTCTGCGCAGGGCTGTTTGTGAAAGATCTGCTGCTTTTACACATGCCAGACTGTTCATTGCTCGCCACACTCTCGTGAAGTTGTGAAAAACCGTTTTTTCACGCTCTTTTGGAGACGTGAACCTCAAAAGTGGACTGCACGATGGCAACCCGCAGGTTCATGCGCAGCAGAAGGCCGGAAACAGCAGGCACGACAGCCAATGCAAGACCTGAGTGGAAGGCTCTCTGTGGGCGAAGCGTAGAAGGTGCCGGGGTCAGTCGGCGAATGCGGGGCCCGATCAGGAGACGTCCTTATAATCGGGGGCAGATTATAGCGATGTCGCAGGCAGAAAGGTCGGTCTTTATGGGTTTTTATTGCAGCGTTTGTCAGGCCGCGAGGGGGCGACGCTGCCAACGACTCGTTGCATGGGCGCAAACTCGGGCGCTGGCGGGCAGCGGTTGGCCCAGCCAACCGAGGTGCGCCTCGCTGACCAGCACCCAGCCGGCGGCCGTTGGCGGCTGGCGCGTCTGCTTGAAGCCCAGGCAGATGCCATTGCTGTCGAGGCGGGCGTAGGTGAAGTGGCGCTGACGTTTGAAAAGCAGGGTCCAGAGCGAGGCCATGGCGGTGTGTCCTGTCAGGTCGGGCTGGCGCAAGCATAACGGCGAGGGCATGAAACCATTGTGACAAGGGCGGCGAGCGCTAGCCGAAAGCTTCAAGCAGCAAGAAAGCCGTCACGCGCTCTGCTTGTTCTTGCAGCTTGAGGCTTGCCGCTTGGCGCTTGCCCCTAGGTATACTGTGGGCCTTTGCCGCTTTTTCTGGAGAAATGCGCATGTTGCAACGTCTGTTGGTCGGTTTGTTCGCGGTGGCCAGCCTGAGCCTGGCCGGGTGTGCCCACAGCCCGCAACAACTCAGCCCGCAACCCAAGCTCACTCAGCAACTTGCGCCGGTCGGCCATGGCCAGCCGGTGGTGGTCAGGGTGGTTGACGGCCGGGCCTCGCAATCGCTGGGCACCCGTGGGGGCATGTACCCCGAAACCAGCACCATCAGCGTCAGTGGCAATGATGTCGTGCCCAAGCTGCAGGCCCAGGCCGAAGCAGCGGTACGCCTGCTCGGCTTCACCCCGACGCCTAACGCTGGCAACGTGCCGCAACTGACCGTGACCCTGGCCGAACTGAAGTATCAGTCGCCCAAGGACAAGATGTACGTGACCGAGGCCACCATCGGCGCCACTTTCCGCGCGGACGTGTCGAACGCCAACCGCCGCTACAGCGGTCGCTACGGTGCTTCGCTCGACCAGCGCTTCGGCATGGCGCCGAACCAGGAAACCAACACCAAGCTGGTGAGCGATGTGCTCAGCGATGCCCTGACCCGCCTGTTCAAGGATCCGACCATCGGGCAGGTGCTGGGCGAGTAAGCGCTTCGGTGTAATGCAAAAGCCCGCTGCCTGGATGCCAGGCAGCGGGCTTTTTTGTGCGCAGGTTTCGCTGGTGCCCACAGGACTATGCATTTCCTGAGTAGAGCGCCGGCCCTGTAGGGGCAACTGTCTTGCTCAACTGCTAAAGCTAGCGCGATCCCTGTGGGAGCGGGCTTGCCCCGCGAACACCGGCGAAGCCGGTGCCATGCACCGCGTCGCTTGCTTCGCGGCTAAAGCCGCTCCCACAGGATGTCTCAGGCCGCCAGGACGTGGAAGTCCAGCAAGCTGATGCCGGTCTGCATGTCGACCTCGGGCAGGTCGTCATGGCTGTGTCCGCCCAAGGCGCAATACACCAGCCACTGGCGGTCCTGGACATTGATCGAGAAGCTGTCGATCAGCGCTTGCTGCTCATCGCTCTGGGCAACGAGGTACAGGCGGTCCTGGTTTTCGGCGTGCAGCATGACAAGCTCCGGTACGGTGGAAGGCCGACAGGGTGGCCTGTCCTGATGACGAGCGTGTGACAGATGAAATTAACTGACACTTTGTCGCAAAAAGCGGGAGGGGCAGGTCGGCTTGGGTAGAATGCCGGGCTTTGCCGTCGTGATACCGAGGTCGTGCGATGTCGTTGCAAGTGCTCTGGGGCTTCCTGGCTGCCCATCCGGCCAAGCTGATCAACCTGCTGGCCCTGTTCATAACCTGCCCTGGCGGGCTGCTGCTGCACAGTGCCCGGCGCCGCGCCAGCATGACCCGTGAAAGCCTGGCGGTGGACGAAGGGCTGGTGGATGCCTTCGACCGGCGCGTGCCGCGTTACTACTACATCCTCGGTTTCTCTTGCCTGGCCATGGCGCTGCTGCTGTCGTGGTTCAGCACCTGGGTCTGAACCCTTCAGGCTAATGCCAGTCAGTTAGCGCTTCATCGCACTTATTGAGGCTGCTTTGCAGCCCTTCGCGGGTAAACCCGCTCCCACAGGATTGCGCTAAGCCTCAGACTGGCGCGAAACCTGTGGGAGCGGGTTTACCCGCGAAGGGTCGCGTAGCGACCCCAATTGGCTTGACTGACTGGCATTACCCTTCAGGCGGACAGGGGCTGGCGCTTCACTTGATACTGGTTGCGCACCGGCGTCGCATACTGCTGCACCAGATACGGCTGCTGTTCCACCGGGCATGCGTCCAGGCGACGCTGCCATTCTTCCTTGGCCTTGGCCAATTCGTCCGCCGGGAACAACTTCTCCGCGGCTGGCACCTCGAGTGCCGCATCCTTTTCGGCCCACATCGCATAGGCCAGGTAGTGCACTGGGAACAACCGGTAGCCACCGAGAATCTGCCGATCGATGGCTTGCGCCAGCTGCTTGGTGTCTTCGTGGTACTCGGTCACCGGCGGGGCGAAGTTGATGTGCACGCGCCCTTTGTAGCCGGTAATGCCCTGGGCGATGCTGTTGTCGTCCTCGCCCGGGGCCTTCTTGTAGCTGCCGGTGGTGGCGCGAATGTACAGCTCGCGGGCCTTGGCCTGATCGCACGGGTCGTATTCGTAGCTGATCGACACCGGGATCAGGTTCAGGCTCTGGATCACCGCGCCGAACGGCTCGTCCTTGCGGCTCATGTGGAACATTTTGAGAATGGCCGAATCGGTGCGGTCGTCACCGTCCTTGGCGCGGCCTTCGGCCTGGGCGATCCAGATCGAGGCGCCGTCGTTACGGATCGAGTGGTTGATGTAGGCCGACAGCAGCTGGTAGGCGGCCAGTTTCTCGCGGCGCCCGCTGATCGAGCGGTGCACGATGAAGCTCTTGTTCAGGCGCATCATGTCGCTGACGAACGGCTTCTGCAGCAGGTTGTCGCCGATGGCGATGCGTGGCGTGGGCAGGCCCGCGTGATACACCGCGTAGTTGACGAAGGCCGGGTCCATGACGATGTCGCGGTGGTTGGCCAGGAACAGGTAGGCGGTGCCCGACTTGAGCTGCTCGACGCCGGAATAGGTGACGCCGTCGGTGGCGCGGTCGATGGTGCGGTCGACGTAGTACTCGACCTTGTCCTGCAGCGTCGAGACGCAGGTGACGCCGGCGAACTCTTTACGCAGGCGCCGGGCGATCAGCGGCTTGAGCAGCCAGCCGAAGGCGCCCGCCGCGCGCGGGAAGCGGAAGTGGGTGAGGATATCGAGGAATGCCGGGTCGCTGAGCAGGCGTGCCAGAACGGCAGGGACCTCAGCGTCGTCGTACGGTCGGATGGCATCGAATTCGCCCATCATGCTCTCTTGTTGGAAACGGCTAGGGTAATAAGGTAGGGACGGGGTCGGAAAAACGGCTCGGACACACACAGACCCTGTAAACAGACCGGCAATTATACGCACAAGTCACTCGGGAGGCCGCGATGCTGGAGACTGCGCTCTACGATTGTCCCTATTGTGGTGAAGAAGTCGAAACGACGGTGGACCTGTCCGGCGGCGATCAGGAGTACATCGAGGACTGCCAGGTGTGCTGCAAGCCTATCCGCTTCGTGCTGCAGGTACATGGCGATGAGTGGATGCTGGATGTCTACGGCGAGAATGACTGATGCAGCGAATCTATGACCCGGAAAGCCTGCTGGAGGCGCAGATGCTGGTTGGCATGCTGGCCAGCGAGGGTATCGAAGTGCACCTGGTCGGGCGCGACCTGATGGGCGGCGTGGGAGAGCTGCCGATGCAGGGCTTGCTCGGCCTGGCAGTGGCCGATGAACAGGCCGGCTACGCGCGGCAGCTGATCGATGCGTACAATGCGGCCCAGCCTCTTGCTGGCGACGAGCCGGAAAGTTATCCGGGAACCCTGATCTGCTAGGTTTTGATTTCGCCCATGTGTGGACGCTACGCCCTGTTTCGCTGGACCCAGGCCTTCGCCGGCCTGCCGGGGTTCCCCCCGGGCCAGCAGCCTCAATGGAACATCTCGCCCGGTGCCTCGGTGCTGGTCCAGCGCCAGCTCGATGGCCAGCTGCAACTGGCCAGTGCCCGCTGGGGGCTCACCCCGGCCTGGTTGACCGACCTCTCCCGTACCCCCGCCCAGGCCCGCGCCGAGACCCTCGCAGAGCAACCGATGTTCCGTGAAGCGTTCCGCCAGCGGCGCTGCCTGATGCCGGCCAACGGCTTCTACGAGTGGCGCGGCACGGCGCGCAAGCGCCCCTATTGGGTCACCCCGGGCGAGGGTTCGGCGCTGTTCTTTGCCGCGGTCTGGGAGGCGTATCCGGTGCAGGAGCAGGTCTGGCTGAGTTGTGCGGTGATCACCCAGGCGGCCATGAATCAGCGTCGGCCACTGATCCTGGATGAGGCCGAGCAGGCGCTATGGCTCGACCCGGACACACCGTTGCCGCGTTTGCATGAAATCCTCGCCAAGCCGCCCGGCGCCTTGCGCGAGCGGGCGCTGGCGCTGTTCGTCAATGATCCGAAGCTTGATGGGCCGGAGTGCCTGACGCCGGCCTAAAGCCTGGTTGATGCGTAATCCCTGTGGGAGCGGGTTTACCGGAGTGCCGGACCACCGCGAAGCCGGCGGCGCGGTGGATGGCACCGGCTGCGCCGGTGTTCGCGGGCAAGCCCGCTCCCACAGGGACTGCGCCAGATTTTAG
>NZ_VZZR01000094.1:0-47106 GCF_009650555.1 Pseudomonas sp. EMN2 | reverse complement strand
GTAGTGGATGCCTTCTTCTTCACACAACCGCTGGATGAACTGCAGGTTGGACTCGTCGTACTGCACGCAGTATTCGCGGTCCGGGTACACGGCGCCGAGCTGGAACTGATAGGCGTTGGCGAGAATGCCGTGCTCTTCCAGCACCTGGGCAATGATCTTCGGCACGGTCATGTGCTGGAACATGCGCTGGTTGATGCGGTGGGCCAGGTACGCCAGCTGCGGGCGCAGGGTCACCTGGTAGCGGGTCAGGCGCTTGCCCGCCTCGCCTTGCGCGGCGCGGTAGATCAGGCCGTGCAGGCCACGGCCGTCGTCGCCGAGCTGAAGGAACGCGGGCTTGTGCAGCAGGTTTTCCAGGTCCAGCGAAGGGCGCTCGCTGACCAGCTCCAGGTCGATGGCGTAGGGCTGGCTGATGGCTTCCGCGCCATCGAAGGCAAGCACTTGGAAGTCATGCTCCAACCCGTCGATGTGCAGGCTGAAATGGGTCTGGTTCGCGGCGGCAAACATCCTTGTCCCTCTCTGTGCGTAAATTCGTGGTAATGCGTCCGTGGTCTGGCGTCAGCGCCGGAGCCTGGCCCAGAAGCCTTGCGCGGCAAAGGCGTCGCGCAGTTGCCCGGCATCGACGCGGCGCTGCTCGGGGTCGAAGGCCAGCGCCCGGCGCAGCGCGGCCCAGGCCTTGCCTGGCATGCCGGGCGGGGCCTTGGCCGCCAGCTGCATGCCCTGGTCACGGGCCTTGAGCGACGGCACGCGCTCGAAGGGGTGGCGGCCGGTAATCAGCTCGTACAGCACGCACGCCACCGCATACAGGTCGCTGGCGGTACTCGGCGTGCCGCCCTCGAATAGTTCCGGGGCGGCGTAGGCCGGGGTCCAGGCTTCGAAGCGGCCATGGCTCAGGTGCGGCAGACCGGCCAGCGGGCCGTCCAGGGCCAGGCCCAGGCCGAAGTCGAACAGGCGCAGGCCGTCGTCGCCGAGCATCACGTTGCTGGGCTTGAGGTCGCCGTGCACCACGCCCTGTGCATGCACGCAGGCCAGGGCGTCGAGCAGCGGCACGGCGATCTCGCGCACTTGCGCCCAGGCCAGGCCCAGCGGCTGGTCACACAGCAGGCGGTCCAGCGAGGTGCCGCGCATCAGCTCCATGGTGATGAAGCCGCGTTCGCTCTGCGGGTCGATGGCGAAGCCTTGCAGGCGCACCAGGTTGGGGTGGCGCAGGCGGCTGGTGAGGGCGTACTCGTTGAACAGCAGGGCGTTGGCGTCGGGCGCCGTGGCCAGCTGGTCGCTCATCAGCTTCACCGCCAGCAATGGCTGTGGGTCACCGAAGCCCTCCTGCAACAGGTCGCGGGCGCGGTACACCAGGCCCATGCCGCCGGCGCCAAGCAGGCGCTCCAGGCGGTAGCGCCCGGCGAGCACGTCGGGGATCGGCGCCAGCGCCCGCGCGGCCGGGACCGGCGCGGGTTGCGCGCGGCCCTTGCCACGCCGCTTGCGCCGCGCCTTGCCGGTGCGGGCGGGCTCGGGCTCGCTGGCCTGAGTGAATGCGAAGTATGTCGACTCGCTGCCCTGCTCGAGGGCGTCGAGCACGTCGAGCGCGTCGCCGCTGCCAAGGTTCATCGGTGGATCACCACTGCGGTCAGGTTGTCTTTCGCCGCGCCGCCCAGGGCGGTGTCGAACAGGCGTTGCAGGGCCTCGCCGGGCGAGGCCAGGTCCAGGGCGTGGCCCAGGCCGCCGCTCTCCAGGCCGTCGTAGAGGCCGTCGCTGCACAGCAGGAATACATCGCCCGGCTGCGCCTCGAACTCCAGCACTTCCAGGGTGAGGCTGGCGCTGGCGCCGACGGCGCGGGTCAGGGCCCTGGCCGAGGGGTGCTCGCGGGCCTGCTCGGCGCTCATGCTTTGCTGGTCCATCAGTTGCTGTTGCAGCGAGTGGTCACGGGTCAGCTGGTACAGGCGCTGGCCGCGCCACAGGTAGCAGCGGCTGTCGCCGGCCCACACGCAGGCACCGCGGCGGCCGTCGAGCAGCAGGGTCACCACGGTGCTGCCGATCACCCGCGCCTGGCCGGCGACGCTCACCGTCAGCTCCTGGCCCAGGCGCCGGTTGATCCAGTGCAGGCACTGGCGCACGGCGAGCACGCGCTCGTCGAAACTGCTGGCGGCCGGCAGGTCGGCCAGGCTCTCGACGATCATCTGGCTGGCGACATCGCCGGCCTCGTGGCCGCCCATGCCGTCGGCGACCGCCCACAGCCCGTGCTGCGGGCAGTCGAGAAAGGCGTCCTCGTTGCGCGCACGGACCTTGCCGGGGTCGGTGCGCGCCGCGCTGCGCCAAGGGCTGGCTGCGCGCATCACAGCTCCCCTGGCAGGCGGAAGCCGCGCAGCACGCTGAGGTCGAACGGGTTCGGCGTGCGCTGGCTGGTCAGCAGGTAGTTGGCGCGCATGCCGCCGACATTGGCCTTGAGCACCATGGTGTCGCGGCCCTTGAGGTACTCGGTCTGCATCAGGTCGAGCAGGCGGAACAGCGACCACGGGCCACCGTTCTTCTCCAGCGCCATGGGGCGGCCGTTGAGCTGCTCCAGGGTCAGGCTGGTGTTGCCGTCCTGGGCTTCGGTCGGCCACTTCAGGCTGGTGGAGACGATCGGGCCGTGGCGGTAGTCGATCACCGTGTCGCCGAAGCGGAACTCGGCGCGGCTCACCGCCGGGTCGAGGGTGTACGGCTCGAGCTTGAACTGCACCTGCGGCTCTTCGGGGTTCTGCGCGAAGAAGCTCTGGCGGATGGTCTGGGCGGCGCTCATCTGATCGAGGTAGGCCTTGGTCATCGGCAGGCTCTGGCCGTCGAGGCTGCGCAGACGGTAGGCGCCTGGCTCACCGCTGACGAACGGGCGCATGTAGGTGTCGAAGAAGCGGTCCGCCACGCCCTGGGCCTTGAAGAAGTCGCGGAAGTCGCTGATCGCCACATCGCTGGTGCCATGGGCGTTGAACGGGTAGCGCGACTCGATGGTGCGGCCGTAGTGGCTGTACAGCTCGCTCTGGTAGCGCTGGTTGAGGTAGGTGTAGGTGTCGTTGAGCACCATGCGCCAGATGTCGTCGGACAGCAGGTTGAACCAGCCGGCCACCGGGCGCGGCAGGCGCACGGTGCCGTTGCGCAGGCTGCTCAGGGCGTCACGCTGCCCCGACATGCGTGCCTTGGCCATCTGGTACGAGGCTTCTTCGGCCTGGTTGGAGCGGGCCAGGCCGGCCAGCTGCTGCTGCAGGTCGTTGAGCGCTTGCATGGTCGGCGCCAGGTCTGGGCCTGGGCCGTTGTTGTCGTCGAGCAGCCGGTGCAGCGGCTCGAAGCGCCGTTGCAGGGCCATGCGCGCGGTGTCCGGCAGCGGCTTCTTGGCCAGCGCGTCGCGGGCCTTGTCGGCCACGGCACCGGCCACGGCCGCGCCGCCCTTGCCGAGCTTCTTGGCCACGGCCTTGTTGGCGGCGGCTTCGGCGGCGGGGTTGCCTTCGTCGGTGGTTTCGGCCAGTACCGGGAAGCGGGTGTTCTCGCGCACCTCGGTGAGCAACAGCAGCAGCGGCGAGTTGGCGGCGGTCAGCGCCGACAGCTGATCGGCGCCTTCGCCGGCATCGCTGAACGGGATCAGGCCGACCTGGTTGACCGCCTCGCCCCAGTAGTTGGCGTAGTCGCGGAAGTACAGCTGCTCCAGCTCCACCATCAGGCGGCGCATGTCCATGTCGCTGATGCCGCTGCCCTCGCCCAGCACCCAGTTGTCGCGCAGGATGTCGTTGACCAGGTTGGCGCCCTGCACCGAGAAGTACTGCTGGTAACCCTGGGAGGTGTAGAAGCCGGGGATCGGGTAGTCGATGCCGACGAACTGCGCGGCCTGCGGCCCGAGCTGCTGGCTGAGGCGGTATTCGGGCAGGCTGCGGGCCTGCTCGCGCAGCACGCGGTACACCACGCTGGCCAGGGATTCGGCGCGCAGCACCTGACGGGCCTGGGCCACCAGGGCATCGTTGAGCGGATAGGCGAAGGATTGCTCGAGCAGGCGCCCGAAGTGGGTGTTCAGGCTGTCCTGGGCGGCGGTATTGCCGTTGTAGCGCTGCGACCAGCCGGCCGCCACCCAGTCCTTGAGCCAGGCCTGGTCGCGGCGCTCGGGCAGGCCGAGCATCAGGTAGGCGCGCAGGCTGTTGAGCAGGCGCTCGCGGTTTTTCAGGTTGCTGCGGATCTGCCCTTCGACCATCTGCGCCACCCGCGGCAGCAGCACGGTTTCCAGCTCGCGTTGGTAGGCCGGTTGCAGCACTTCGTTGGCCGGCACGCCCTGGTACAGGCCGCCGCGTTGCAGCAGCGAGACATCACCGGGCACCGGGAACACGCGGGAAGCCTGCCAGGCGGTGTCCAGCGGCTTGAGCGCGGCCAAGGCGTCATCGCGGGCATCCAGGGCGAGGTGCTGGCGCTGCCACTGGCGGCCCAGCTCACGCACCTGCTCCAGGCGCTCGTGGTTGCCGGAGAAACTGCCGGCCCACAGCACGCCGAACACCGCCAGCGCGCCCAGGGCACCGAGGTAGACGGCGCGCTGGCCCCAGTGGATGCGTCGGCGTTCGCGCTGGTCGAGGCCGGCCAGGTCGTACTCGGGGAAGATCACCCGGCTGAACAGTTGCAGGGTGAAACGCGAGCGGCCTTGTACCGCGCCACGGCCGGGCTGGCCGGGGTGGAAGCCGTTGTCGCTGTCGACCCGTGGCGCCTGGTGTGGCGCGCTGGTCAGGTAGAAGCCGCGCAGCTGACTGGCGCGCTGGTAGCGGTTGCCGGTGAAGGCGGCGTCGACGAACAGGCACAGCTGGTCGCCGATGCGCCCCAGCTGGTGCGGGAAGTCGAGGATGCGCGCGCGGCGCTGGGTGTTGCGCTCGTGGTGCATGCGCTGGGTGACCTGGTCGCCCAGGCGCTGCAGCAGGCCCTGGAATTCCTTGGCCAGCAGCTCGGTGTCGGCGCCGTTCTGGCCCTTGCCGAAGGTGATGCCGAACACCTGCTCGTTCTCTTCGCGCGACTGCTGGTCGAAGAAGGCGTCGAAGCCTTGCAGGCGGTCGGTCTTGCTCAGCACCAGGTACACCGGCACTTCGACGTGCAGGCGCTGGCGCAGCTCCTGCAAGCGCGAGCGGACTTTCTGCGCCAGGTCGTTGACCGCCGCCTCGCCGCCCAGCAGGGTGTCCAGCGGCACGGTGACCACCACGCCGTTGAGCGGGCGGTTACGGCGGCGCAGGCGCAGCTGGTCGAGCAGCACGCGCCAGGCGCTGCCGTCGATCTCGCTGTCGGACTGGTTGAGGAAGCGCCCGGCGGTGTCCACCAGCACGGCCTGTTCGGCAAAGTAGAAATCGCAGAAATCGCCGCTGGACGGATCACGGGCGAGCTTGCGCTCCAGCGCGTTGATCGGGAACTCCAGGCCCGAATGGTCGATCAGGCTGGTCTTGCCCGCGCCCTGGGGCCCGAGCACCAGGTACCAGGGCAGGTCGCGGCGCCAGCGTTCGCTGCGCCCGCCATACAGGCTCGAATTCTTGAGGGTGGCCAAGGCATGCTTGAAGCGGGCCTTGATCTCCTTGGCCTCCTCGTCCTTGCGCTCTTCGCGCTCCAGGCGCTCGCGGCCGTCCTCGCTCTCAAGCTCTTCCTGCTTGCGGTTGTTGGCGCGCCAGCTGGCGAACACCATCCACAGGCCCCACACCAGAAACAGCACGCTGATGGTCAGCAAGCGCGCGGCGGCGTCTTCCCAGAACTTGTTGTCGGCCACGGCCAGCAAGGGGCCGGCGAACCACACCAGCAGCGCCAGGGCCAGCACCAGCAGCAGGCTCCAGACCCAGGTCTTGGCGAGGAAGGCGCCTACTTTCTTGAAAAAATTCTTCATCACAGGTCCTTGTGTCACTGCCGCGGTTGGGCCGCTGGCTGCTCGAGCGTCTGGAAGGGTTGCAGGACGGTCGCGCGCTGTTCGCCCAGTACCCAGGCGAAACCGGAATACATCACCACCAGGCACACCAGGGTGAACAACGCCACGCTCCACCACGGCACGATGCGCACCGGGCTGTTGCGCTGCTGGTCGAGCCCTTCCCAACGCGGCGACAGCTCACGCGGCACGTCGCCGCGCAGCTGACGGATCTGCCGGAACAGGGCGTCGCGGATGCCCTCGAGCTCCGACATGCCGCGGTCGATGACCCGGTACTTGCCCTCGAAGCCGAGCGACAGGCACAGGTACATCAGTTCGAGCATCGCCAGGTGCTTGACCGGGTTCTTCGACATGCGGTCGAGCAGCGAGAAGAACTTCTCGCCGCCGAAGGTCTCGTTGTGGAAGGCGCTGAGCAGGCTCATCTGCGACCACTGGCTCTCGTTGCCCCAGGGGGTGGTGACCACCGCCTCGTCGACCACGGTGCACAGCAGGTAGCGGGCCACGGTGACCTGGCCGTTCTCCACGCCCTCGTAATGGATGCGCGCCTCGAAGGCGCGCACGCAGGCGCTCAGGCGCTCCTTGAGGTTGTTCAGGTCTTCGGCGGTGTCGCTGTGCTTGAGCCGCACCACTTCCGAGAGCAGCTCGCCGGCGGCGGCCACCAACGGGTTGAGGCCGACGCTGAAGCTGCCGCTGGAGGGCAGGCGCGCCGAGTAGACCATGCGCTGCTCCAGCGGCTCGGCCCGCGCCGAGCTGCCCAGGGCGGTCAGGGCCTGCCCTTGCGGTGCCGAGCCATCCTGGTTGAACAGGACGGTCTTGTCGTCCTGAGGGGTATCCATGTCCTTGCTCATGCTCAGTTCCTGATGGCCCAGAATTTCAGTTCGAGATCGGAGAACTCACTGGTGACGTGGAAGGCGAAGCCACCGGAACCGTCCATCTTCTTGCGATCTTCGGCGTCGAGTTCGACGATGAAATAGGTCTTGTTGGCGTGGAACGGGATCTGCCGCGGCGCCACCGGCAGCGGTTTGACCTTGAGCCCGGGCAGGTGCAGGTTGACCAGCTGGCGGATGCGCTCCACCGGGCCGACCTTGAGGTGCGACGGCAGGCGCTGGCGCAGCTCCTCGGACTCGCAGTTGGCGCTGGCGGCCAGCACGAACGAGGCGGTGGTGAGCAGGCCCGGGTCGTGCAGCGGCGACACCAGGATGCCGTACTGGCGCTGTTGCAGTTCCAGCTCGATGGCGTGCTGTTCGAGCACCATCGACAGCACCTGGCGGATCGACTCCATCAGCTTGCGGAAGCTCGCGCCCTGGTCGCTGTGCTGGTAGCGGGCGTCCAGGCGCGGGCGCTTGGTGTCGCTGGAGAAGGTCGACAGGTCGCCGAGCATGATCAGGAAGGTGCGGTACAACTCTTCGGGGTGCACCTGCTCCAGGCTCAGGTAGTGGCGCAGGAGCATTTCGGTGCGGTTGATCAGCTGCAGCATCATGAAGTCGCCGACCTCGGCGCCACCGACCTTGCCGTTGGAGCGGATGCGCTCGGCCAGGGTGTCGCCACGCAGCGCCAGCATGCTGATCACCTCTTTGAGGCACGACAGCAGGTACACCGAGGCGTGGGTGCGGATGTAGGTGGGCACGAAGTTCGGGTCGAGGCTGATGACACCGTCGGGCGAGGTGTCGAGGATCTCGCAGACCTTGAGCTTGACGTAGGCCTGGTCGGTTTGCTGCTCGCCGAGCAGCAGGCGGAAGTCCGGGCGCGCGCAGTTGATCTGGCTGCTGTTGTCGTCGCCGGCGTTGGAGTCGGACACCTCCACCTCGTAGGTGGTGTAGCGGGTCAGCACGTCGGACTGCTCGGGACGGCGCGCCTCGATGTGGTTGCCGGTGACCAGCGGCAGGGCCATGAAGATCGGCGTGGCACCGGTGTTCGGCGGCACGTCGAGGGCCAGCGGCTCGCTGCTGCCGTCGAGCTCGAACAGGCTGCCGTCGGGCAGGATGCCGGCGGCGCGGCTGATCACCAGCTTGCCCATGTTGAGGAACTGCAGGTCGATTTCCAGGTTGATGAAGCCGTAGGTGTAGGTGCCCAGCAACTGGGTGCGGGTCTTCATCTGGCTGTCGTAGTAACGGTCGTTGTGCTGGAAATGCTGGGGACGCAGCAGCATCCCCTCCTGCCAGACTACCTTGTGCACGTTCATCGCTGATCACCCGCTTGGGCCACGGCCGGCACTCCGTTGTGGATGCCGGCCTGGTCGAGGTAGAGGTTGGCGGTGACCCGCTCGCCGGCACGAATGGCCTGCACCCGGCGCCACTGCGCCTGGTCGAGGTCGCGGTAGGCGGCCATGACGCCGACGAAGCGGCTGTCGGGGTTGATGCTGAGCTTCAGGCTCAGGGTTTCGCCGGGACGCAGTTCGTGCTCCTCGGTGGCCACCATGTCCTGGGACAGGGCTTCTTTCGGGCTCTGGTAGAGGGTGAAGAAATCGGTGCTCTCGAAGGCCACCGGGTGCTTGAGCTCGTACAGGCGCACCACCACCGGCGACGGCCGGCCGTTGATGTCCAGGTTGAGCTGGTCGGTGGCGGTCAGGGTGAGGTCGAGCTTGGTCATGTGCGAGTACGGCGACAGGGCGCTGCAGCCGGCCAGCCAGGACAGGGTGGCCAGGGCCCACGTCGCCCTGAGCATCGTGCGGGTGATGCGAGTCATGGGGGTTATCCTTGCGGGTCGTGATTGAGCGAAGCGATCAGGCGGACCTGCTCTTCGTAAGTGCGGGCGAAGTCCTTGGTCAGCAGGCGCTCGCTCCAGTCTTCGTTGCCCACCAGGGCCTGGTGGTAGCGCACGTAGGCCTTCCAGCGGCTACCGAACAGCCCGCGGCGGCCCTGACGCTCGAATTGCAGCGCCAGCTGCTCCGGGGCGAAGTGCTCCAGGGTGCTGCGCAGGGCCTGGCGGCTGGCGCCGAGCATGGCCACCTGGTGCGCCTGGAGGTCGCGGAAGGCCTGGGCCACCGCCTGCTCGGCAGACAGCTGGCCGCCACGGCGCGGCTTGAGCAGGTCGCCGAGCACCTGGTCGGCTTCCAGCGGCGCCTTGATCGGGTTGCGGCTGGCGCTTTGCGGGGTGGTCAGCGACAGGCGCAGTTCGTTTTTCAGCTCGCTGCGGGTGCGCAGGCTCTGTTGCAGCCCGGCGACGCTATGGCGCAGCAGCCCGGCGGCCTGCACCGCGAGGTCTTCGCGGG
This sequence comes from Pseudomonas sp. EMN2, assembly GCF_009650555.1. Lineage (NCBI taxonomy): Bacteria > Pseudomonadati > Pseudomonadota > Gammaproteobacteria > Pseudomonadales > Pseudomonadaceae > Pseudomonas > Pseudomonas sp. EMN2. The sequence goes on along the minus strand of NZ_VZZR01000094.1, from coordinate 38,005 downwards.
CCTGCTCGTCGAGGTTGTCCAGGTCGACGCCCAGGGCCGCGCCGAAGCGCTTCCAGAAGGCGTCGTCGCGGCGTTCGCGCGGGGCCGGCACAGGTGCAGGCTCTGGCACCACCGCCGGTACCAGGGTCGGCACGATCAAGCTTTCCTGGTCGATCTGCGCGTAGTCGGCACGCTGGCGCGCCGGCGGCTCGGGCATGGCCAGGGCGGCCAGCTCGTCCATCGGCTGCAGGCGCGCTTCTTCATGGTCCATGGCGCTGATGGGGTCGAGTTCGAGGAAGGCGTCGTCGGGGATGATATTGCCGCCCGGCATGCCCAGGCCGACGTCGTAGCCGGCCTCGCTGTCGATCAGGCGCGCGCGCACTTCGATGTCACCCATGCGGTAAATCGCGCCTTGCTCGATGCGGTACAGCTCGCCCTTGCGCAGCTGGGCACCGCTGCTGGCCAGGCGGATGCCGTTGCTGCTGGTGTCGGTGAGGAAGAACGCGCCGTTCTGGTAGGTGACCTGGGCGTGATGGCTGGACAGGTGACGTTTGTCGTCCTCGATGCACCAGTGGCAATCCTTGGCCCGGCCGATCTCGCCACCGGCGCGGCCGAAGGTCTTGTTCGGCGAGTCGGTGCGGCCGTGCTGGCGTTTGTCGAGCAGTTCGAAAACCAGTTCCATGGTCAGGGCTCCTTGCGCTCAGTTGTCACGGTTGAGGGCCTGGGGGTCACCCAGGGGGCGGTAGCTGTCGTCGTCGAACTTGTAGTTGCCGGCGCAACCGGCCAGGGCGAACGCGGTGAGCAGGGCCAGCAAGGTGGCCCGGCAGTAACGGTGAAGCATGGGGGCGGCTCCATGTGCGGATGAGGCAGGCACCGTTACGGGTGCGCCTGGGGTAAAGGGAGTGAGTGTCGGGGTCATGCCGGTCAGCCCTCGCAATCGCCGATCTGGATGTTCAGGCGCCCCAGCCGGTACAGCAGGGTGCGCCGCGGCAGCCCGAGTTCGCGGGCGGCCAGGGTCTGGTTGCCGTCGTGCTTGCGCAGGCAGTCGAGCAGCAGGCTGCGCTCGACCTTCTCGAGGCGCTCGCGCAGGTTCAGCTCGTTGTCTTCGGGTGGCGGTTCGGCCAGGTTCAGCGAGAAGTGGCCGACCTCCAGCGCGTCGCCTTCGCACAAGAGCACCGCGCGCTCCACCAGGCCCTTGAGCTCGCGTACGTTGCCGGGGAAGGCGTAGCTTTCGAGGTGATCGAGGGCGGCCTGGGTCCAGCCCACCGGGCTGCGCTGCAGGAAAGTGCAGGCCTTGTCGCAGAAGTGCCGGGCCAGGGTGATGACATCGCCGACGCGCTGGCGCAGCGGCGGCAGCTCGATGGGGAACTGCGCCAGGCGGTAGTAGAGGTCTTCGCGGAACAGGCCGTCGGCGACCATCTGCGCCAGGTCGCGGTGGGTGGCGGCGATGATGCGCACGTCGATCTTGTGGGTGGCGTTGGCGCCCAGCGGGCGGATCTCGCCCTCTTGCAGCACGCGCAGCAGCTTGGCCTGCAGGGCCAGGGGCATGTCGCCGATCTCGTCGAGCAGCAGGGTGCCGCCGTTGGCGGCATCGAACAGCCCTGGGCGGTCGCGGTCGGCGCCGGTGAAGGCGCCTTTGCGGTAGCCGAACAGTTCGCTCTCCAGCAGGCTCTCGGGGAAGGCAGCGCAGTTCTGTACCACCAGCGCGCCGGAGCGGCGCGGGCCGTAGTCGTGGATGGCGCGGGCCACCAGTTCCTTGCCGGTGCCGGTCTCGCCGCGCAGCAGCACGGTGTAGGGGCTGTGCAGGACCTTGCTGATCATCTGGCAGGTCTGGCGCATGGCCGGGCTCTGCCCGATCAGGCCGTAGCTGCTGGCAGCCACCGGGGCGCGGCCGCTCGCCTGGGGCTGTGGCCCGGGCTGGTGCAGACGACGCAGCAGTTGCAGCTGGCCCATGGTGAAGCTGCCGAGCTGGCCGAGGGAGTCGGCGAAGGCTTCAAGCCCGCCACGCACGCGGTTCACGCACAACAGCACCCCGGCCACCCGCTGTTGCGCGGTCAGCAGAGGCACCGCCAGCAGTGCTTGCCAGGGCGTGGCCTGGCTGGGCAGGAAGCTGGTGTCGAACAGGCTGGCGGAGAGGTCGCTGATGTTCACCACGCGGTTCTGGCACAGGGCGAACTGCAGCAGCTGCTCGCCGTTGTAGTCGGCCGGCAGGCTGGAACAGTCACGCGCCAGCAGCCGTCCGTCGAGCCAGGCGGCTGCGAGCCCGAGCCGGGTGTGGGTCGGGTCGAGCAGGTACACCTGCACCAGCGGGCAGCCGCTGAGCTCGGCCACCGCCGGCACCAGTGCCTGCAGCAGGCCTTGCTCGTCCGTTGCCCGCGCCAGCTCGGTGAAGGTGCCCAGCAGCGCCTCGGCGTAGGCCAGCGGTTGTGGCACGTGCGTGAACATCACCCCCACCTCAGGCGAACTCGCAGGTCACGCCGGCATCCCCGTCGAGGGTGGCGTGCACGCGGCTGATCGCCTCGCCGCTGGCCATGGCGTCGAGCAGGCGGTCGGCGACCTTGGGCAGCACGTGGGTGTCGATCAGGTGGTCGATCAGGCGTGCGCCGGCTTCGCTCTGGCTGCAGCGCTCGGCCAGGTGGTCGACCAGCGCCTGGCAGTGGCTGAACGCCAGTTGCCGACGCTGCAGACGCTCGCCCAGGCGGCCCAGCTTGATCTCGATCAGCTCGCGCAGCACCGGGCCGCCCACCGGGTAGTACGGCACCACGCGCATGCGCGCCAGCAGCGCCGGCTTGAAGTGGCGACTGAGCGCCGGGCGGATGTGCTGTTCGAGCAGCTCGGCGTCGGGGCGCTCGCCGTTTTCGCACAGGGCGCTGATCTGGTCGCTGGCCAGGTTGGAGGTCATCAGGATCAGCGTGTTGCGGAAGTCGATCTGACGGCCTTCGCCGTCGTTGGCCACGCCCTTGTCGAAGATCTGGTAGAACAGGTTGAGCACGTCCGGGTCGGCCTTCTCCACCTCGTCCAGCAGCACCACCGAATACGGCTTCTGGCGCACCGCCTCGGTGAGCATGCCGCCTTCGCCGTAACCGACGTAGCCGGGCGGCGCGCCGATCAGGCGCGAGACGGTGTGCTTCTCCTGGAACTCGGACATGTTGATGGTGGTGATGAAGCGGTCGCCGCCGTACAGCAGGTCGGCCAGCGCCAGCGCGGTCTCGGTCTTGCCGACGCCGCTGGGGCCGACCAGCAGGAACACGCCCACCGGTGCGTCGGGCTTGTTCAGGCCGGCGGCGGTGGCGCGCATGGAGCGATTGAGCGCATGCACGGCCTGCTCCTGGCCACGGATGCGGGCGCGCAGGTCGTCGGCGAAGGTGATCACCTTGGCGTTGTGCTCGCGGGCCAGCTGGCTCAGCGGCACGCCGGTCCAGGCGCTGATCACTTCGGCCACCAGGCGCGGGCACACTTCGGCGCTGACCAGGCGCTCTTCGGCCTGGGCGTCGAGCAGGGCCTGATGGGTCTCGGCCAGGCGTTGTTGCAGTTGTTCGCGGCTTTCGCCTTCGACGACGGGCTCGCCCTCCTCGCCTTCGGCCGGCGCGGCCGGTGCGACGGCGGCGTTGGCCACCTGCTGGCGCAGCTCCAGGACCTGCTCGGCCAGCTCGCGCTGACGGGCCCAGCGGGCGGCCAGTTCGATCTCTTGGTCGTGGGCCTCGTCCAGGCGCTGCTCGAGGGCGGCGAAGGCCTCGTGGTCGATGGCCAGGCCCGCCTCGGCGTCACGGCGCAGGGCGTTGCGCTGGCGCTCGCCCTCGGCCAGTTCGGCGCGCAGGCGCTCGAGGCTGTCGGGGGCGGCAGCCAGGCTGATGCGCACCCGGGCGCAGGCGGTGTCGAGCACATCGACGGCCTTGTCGGGCAACTGCCGGCCGGTCAGGTAGCGCGCCGACAGTTCGGCGGCGGCGACCACGGCGTCGTCGCGCAGGTAGATGCCGTGGCTCTTCTCGTACAGCTGGGCCAGGCCACGCAGGATGGTCACCGCCTCGCCCACGGTGGGCTCGAGCAGTTGCACCGGCTGGAAGCGACGGGCCAGGGCCGGGTCTTTCTCGAAGTACTTCTTGTACTCGGCCCAGGTGGTGGCGGCGATGGTGCGCAGCTCACCACGCGCCAGCGCCGGCTTGAGCAGGTTGGCGGCGTCGGAGCCACCGGCGTTACCGCCGGCGCCGATCAGGGTGTGGGCTTCGTCGATGAACAGGATCACCGGGCGCGGCGCGGCCTTGACCTCGTCGATCACGCCCTTGAGGCGGCGCTCGAACTCGCCCTTGACGCTGGCACCGGCCTGCAGCAGGCCCATGTCCAGCGCCAGCAGGTCGACCCCTTGCAGGGCCGGCGGCACTTCGCCGGCGACGATGCGCGCGGCCAGGCCTTCGACCACGGCGGTCTTGCCCACGCCGGCTTCGCCGACCACGATCGGGTTGTTCTTGCGCCGGCGAGCGAGGATATCGATCATCTGGCGGATCGACGCGTCGCGGCACAGTACCGGGTCGAGCTTGCCGTCACGGGCCTGCTGGGTGAGGTTGTGGGTGAAACGCTGCAGCATCGATTCGCCCTGGGGCGCGCCGGGGGCCTTGGGAGCGGCCGGTTGCTGGGCCAGGGCGTAGCCCTTGAGGCGTTCGATATCCAGGCCGCCGAGCAGCTTGTGGTAGCGGCTGCCGGCGTAACGCAGCGGGTTGCGCAGCAGGCCGAGGATCAGCGCGGCCTGGTCGACCTGGCTCTGGCCCAGCTCGAGGTTGGAGACCAACAATGCGTCCTGCAACCACTGCACCAGCTCCGGGGCGAACACCGGGTTGCGGGTGGCGCTGTGCTCGACATTGGGTTGCAGCGCGGCGCTGAACGCGCCGGTATCGATCGCGGCGTCCTGCAGCGCACGCTGCAACAGGCTGTCGGGGCGCTCGAGCAGGCCCAGCAGCAGGTCCTCGATGAGGATCTTGCTGCCGCCACGGGCGACGCAGCGCTCGGCGGAACGCTCAAGGTCGCGGCGGCTGTCGGCGTCCAGGGCCTGGACGAGTTGTTGCAGGTCTACGTTGATCATGGCCATTGGTCCTTAATGAATTTTGCTTCCCAGGGTCACCACGCCATCGGCGCGTTCGCGACCCAGCCAGCTGGTCCAGCCCAGGTGGCAGACGTTCTGTTCGCCGATGCGCAGCTCGCGGATCTCTTCACGGCGCAACTCCAGGCGGATGTCGTAGTCCAGCGGGTCGCGCAGGGTGAAGCGAGTCAGCGCGCACAGCGGCTGGTAGCCGAAACCGATCGGCAGGAATTCGTGAAAGCGCTGCCAGTCCAGCTGGGTGATGTGGATGCGGAACTTGCCGCTGCGATCCCGCACGCGCTCGCCCAGCACGGCGTCCTCGCCCAGCAGGCTGTTGGCCAGCCCCAGGCGGTTGCACTGCTCTTCGAGGATGTCGACGCGCCGTTCCAGGCATTGCTCGATCACCAGGTCGGCGTGCTTGAAGTAGTAACGCAGCACGGCCTCGATCAGCGCCGCCGAGTGGGCGCGCAGGCTGAGCACGCCCAGGTACGGCAGCAGGCGTTTCCAGTTCAGCTCCTTGGCCTGGCGGATCTGGTCGCCGCCCAGGCCGATCAGGGCGAACAGGTGCGACGAGAAGCCGTCCAGCGCGCCGCTCTCGAAGCTGGCGCGGTAGCGGTACTTGCGCCAGATCGGCAGCATCAGGCGGTGCAGGCGGTGGTGGAACAGGTCGAGGAACATCCGCGTGGGGTTGCCGTCCTCGTTGTCGCCCAGCGCCTGTTCGCCATAGAACGCCGGCAGCGGCGAGCTGGAGCCGACCAGGCCGATCAGGTTGAAGCGCATGCGCGCGCGCAGCTGGCCGTGCTCGCGGAAGAACTCGATGCGGTCGACGTCGCTGCCGGGGAAACCGAGGCTGGGGTTGGCCTGGAACTCGACCAGGTCGTAGAGCTCTTCGTCTTCCAGGTACGGGTACGCCTCGCGCAGCTGTTCCATCACCAGCAGCACGGCCTGGAACAGCGAGTACTCGCGGATGCTCCGGCTCAGCCGGCTTACAGCAGCGGTTGCAGGCCCATGCGTGGTGTCCATTGGTACACCTCCCCCTGTGTGCTTTTCACCCGCAGCTCGTGGTACGAGTTGAGGCTGGCGTAGAGTGCGAAGAATTCATTGAGCACCGAGGCGAAGACGAACAGATCGCCCTCGCCGATGTAGCCCTCCGGGTCGATTGTCAGTTCGGTGCGCAGGCCGCGCAGCGGCAGGCCCCGGTGCAGGCGGTCGACGTGCTGGTGGCGGATCGCCTTGAGCCCGCCGAGCAGGCGGCGGCTGACCTTTTCCGCGTGCTGGTCGTAGTAGCGCGGCAGGTCGTAGGTTTCGAGGATGACCTTGAGTGCATCCACGTCGGCCAGCGACAGGTAGTTCAGCGACATGTTGCTGATCAGCTTCCACAGGAAGTCGCGGTTCAGCGGCGGCGCGTAGCTGGCGGTGACCGGGGTGATGTTGCGGAAGGTGAGGAACTCGGGGGTCTCTTCGCTGAGCATGCAGATGTCGCCGAGCTTCAGGCGCCGCGGCAGGTTCTGGTTGGTGCAGGTAAGCTCGATCGACAGCGTCTCGTGGGATTCGGCCTGGTGCACGCCGAAGCTCAGGTAGGTGTCGAGGCCGTCATGCAGCAGTGAGGAGCGCTGGCGGATGCTGTAGTGCGAGCGGTTCTCCGGCACGTCGAAGCTGGCGTCGTGCTCGAACGATTCGAAGGGCACGTAGCTCTGGTAGCCGAGGCCGCCGGGGCTCCAGCCGGTCACGCCGTCGACCGAGAACACCCCGCAGTGCTCGGGGTCGAGCTCGGCCGGCAGCAGCAGGTATTCATCCTGCTTGCCATCCAGACGGATAGGCAGGGCATCGTGCTTGAACAGGTTGGCGATCGGCGTGCAGTACAGCTTGACGTTGTCCAGGGTCGGGCGCAGGCGCTGGGCCTCGCCCTGGCGGATGTCGAAGCGCAGCTCGATGCCATGCACCTGCTTGAGGGTTTCCTCGGGCAGGCTCTGCAGTACGTCCAGGCCAGTCACGTCGACGAACAGGAACTTGTCCTGGAAGGCGAAGTACTCCTGCAGGAAGCGGTAGCCGCGGAAGGTGTTCAGCGGGTAGGGAATCAGCGCCTCTTCCTCGGCGAAGCCCACCGGGTGCACCTTGGCCGCCGGTGCGCGCAGTAGCAGCGGCTCGCCCTTGGCGTTGACCATCGGTTTGCCGTGGCTGTCCAGCGGCATCAGCTCGATGCCGGCCAGGCCGCGCAGCAGGCTCAGGTAGAGCATCTGGCTGATGTAGCGCTCGCCGGCCAGGTGCAGGCGCAGCTTGCTGAGCTTGACGTCGCCCAGGTTGCCGTCGCAGTTCATGTCCAGGCGCAGGCTGAGCAGCGCGCCCTGGCCGTTGAGCGAGTAGTTCAGCGCGCTCAGGCGCAGGGGCAGGACTTCGGTGGGGTAGCAGGTACGAAAGCGGCAACTGACGCCCTCGATCGGCCGGCCTTCCACCGGGGTGTCACGCTCGACCCGCAGCGCCGGGCCGGCCTGGCGCAGGGGGTCGAACTGCAGGATGCTGAAGGCCGGCAGCGGGCGCATGTAGTTCGGCCACAGCAGGTGCATCAGCGAGTGGGTCAGCTCGGGCAGTTCGTCGTCGAGCTTCTGCCGCAGGCGGCCGGTGAGGAAGGCAAAACCTTCAAGCAGGCGCTCGACGTCCGGGTCGCGCCCGGCCTGGCCGAGGTACGGCGCCAGCGCCGGGCTGCGTTCGGCAAAACGCCGCCCCAGCTGGCGCAGTGCCGTCAGCTCGCTTTGGTAGTAGTAATTGAAGGACATCCGTCGTTCCGCCTGAATTCAGCTCTCGGGTACCGCCAGTGGCCGGTACTGCGCAGGCGCGGGGCCGGGCCACAGGGCCGACCGTTTGCCGCGCAAGGGTTTGGGAAAACTCAGGCTATGGGAGGCGCAACATCACTCGTCTCCTTGACTGACTCTGACTTGCCCGCTGCCATCCAGGCGCGCGGCAAAACTGACCTGGCGCTTGATTCCGTCCACCTCAAGCTGGCCTTCGATGCTGAAAGCCAGCTTGAGCTGATCGTGATCACGCGGGCGGGACACCACCCGGACATCGGACATGCGTGGTTCGTAGGCTTCGATGAAGTACTCGATGGCCCGGCGTGCCTGGCTGAGCGCGTCGTGCAGGCTCAGGCGCATGTCGTTGAGGTCGGGCAGCCCGTAGTCGGCGAGCGTCTGCACGCTGCCGGCCCGGGTGCTGAGCATCTTCGCCAGATGAGCGGCCACGGAAGCCATGGCGGCGTCTTCACGCCGCCAGCTGGCGCGCTGGTCGGCTTCGCCGCTCAGGCGCTCGAACAGGCTTCCGTAACCATTGCCCATCGACGCTTACTCCTTGTCCAGCTTGCCGACCAGCGACAGGGTGAAGTCGGCGCCCATGTACTTGAAGTGCGGACGCACGTTCAGGCTGACGCGGTACCAGCCCGGCTCACCTTCCACGTCGCTGACGATCACCTGGGCGGCGCGCAGCGGACGACGGCCACGCACTTCGGCGCTCGGGTTCTCCTGGTCGGCCACGTACTGGCGGATCCACTTGTTCAGTTCCAGCTCCAGGTCGGTGCGTTCCTTCCAGGAGCCCAGCTGCTCGCGCTGCAGGACCTTGATGTAGTGGGCCAGGCGGTTGACGATCATCATGTACGGCAGCTGGGTGCCCAGCTTGTAGTTCAGCTCGGCAGTCTTGCCTTCGGCGCTGATGCCGAAGAACTTCGGTTTCTGTGCCGAGTTGGCCGAGAAGAACGCCGCGTTGTCGCTGCCCTTGCGCATGGTCAGGGCGATGAAGCCCTCTTCGGCCAGCTCGTATTCACGACGGTCGGAGACCAGCACTTCGGTCGGGATCTTGGTCTCGATCTCGCCCATGCTCTCGAAGTGGTGCAGCGGCAGGTCTTCCACCGCGCCACCGCTCTGCGGGCCGATGATGTTCGGGCACCAGCGGAACTTGGCGAAGCTGTCGGTCAGCTTGGTGCCGAAGGCGTAGGCGGTGTTGCCCCACAGGTAGTGCTCGTGGCTGTTGGCCACGGTTTCCTTGTAGACGAACGACTTGACCGGGTTCTCTTCCGGGTCGTACGGGTTGCGCAGCAGGAAACGCGGCACGGTCAGGCCGATGTAGCGCGCGTCCTCGGACTCGCGGAAGCTCTGCCACTTGGTGAACTGCGGGCCTTCGAAGTGATCTTTCAGGTCCTTCAGGTCCGGCAGGCCGGTGAAGCTTTCGAGGCCGAAGAATTTCGGGCCGGCCGCGGCGATGAACGGCGCGTGGGACATGCAGGCGACGCTGGAGACGTACTGCATCAGCTTGACGTCGGGCGAGCTCGGCGACAGGTAGTAGTTGGCGATGACCGCGCCGACCGGCTGGCCACCGAACTGGCCGTATTCAGCGGTGTAGATGTGCTTGTACAGGCCAGCCTGCATGACTTCCGGCGAATCTTCGAAGTCGTCCAGCAGGTCCTGCTTGGAGACGTTGAGGATCTCGATCTTGATGTTTTCGCGGAAGTTGGTGCGGTCGACCAGCAACTGCAGGCCGCGCCAGGCGGACTCCATGGACTGGAAGTCCGGGTGATGGAGGATCTCGTCCATCTGGCGGCTGAGTTTGGCATCGATCTCGGCGATCATGCGGTCGACCAGCGCTTTCTTGACCGGCTCGCCGTCGTTCTGCGGCTTGAGCAGTTCTTCGATGAAGGCCGACACGCCGCGCTTGGCGATGTCGTAGGCTTCGTCATCCGGGGTCAGGCGGGTTTCGGCGATGATGCTGTCGAGAATGCTGAATTCGCTGTTCTCGGCGCTCTGTTGCTCTGCTGCGGTGCTCATGGCAATTAGGCTTCCTTGACTAGGGGGATCAGGCGTCCGGCTGAGCGTTCAGGCCCAGCTCGCCGAGCACGCGCTCGCGGGACTCGTTGTCGGCCAGCACGCCCTCGATGGCCTTGCGGAAGGCCGGGGCGTTGCCCAGCGGGCCTTTCAGGGCAACCAGGGCTTCACGCAGTTCCATCAGCTTCTTCAGCTCAGGGACTTGCTCGACCAGGCTGGCCGGGTTGAAGTCCTTCATGGTGTTGACCCGCAGGCTCACCGCCAGCTCGTCGCCTTCGGCGCCTTCCTGCAGGCGGTTCGGCACAGCCAGGGTCATGCTCAGTTCCTGCTTGGCCAGCACTTCGTCGAAGTTCATCTTGTCGATGCTGATCGGCTTGCGGTCTTCGATCTTGCGATCGTCGGCACGCAGGGTGTAGTCACCGATCGCCAGCAGTTTCAACGGCAGTTCGATCTCTTCCTGAGCACCGCCGGTGGCGGGTTTGAAGGTAACGTTGATGCGTTCCTTGGGGGCTACCGAGCCTTCTTTGGCCATTGGTTTTCTCCTTGAGGGTTATGGCCCTTGGGCCTATTCGAGTACGACTTCGAGATCGAGGTGGCACAGCCTGCGGTAGATCTCGTCCTTGCGTTCGCGCACCACATGGTTCTGCGGCAGCAGCTCGCAGCAGGTGTGCAACAGATGCAGTACCTGCAACGACAGGTCTGGCTCCCAGGCATCCAGGCCGGATTGGCGCAGTTGCTCGTCGAGGGCTTCCAGTTGGGTCTTGGCCAGTTCGTATTTCTTGGCCGTGTAGCAGAGGCGCGCCTGGCTCAGTTGCCAGAAAAAGCGCTCGCGCCCGCCGTGGGCGCCCTGCATCTGCTGCTTGAGGTGTTGCACCGCGCTCTTGAGGCCGTCCTTGCGCAGGATCGGCAGGCTCGCCTCCAGGGCCTCGTCCCAGGGGGCCTGGCGCACGCCGGGCTCGACCACTGGCTGGGCCGCGGCGGTTTGCAGGTGGGGGGTGACCTGGGCGGCGACCCAGGCGCGGGTCTCGGGGTCGGCGAACGGGGTGCCGTCGTGGAACTTGAGCTCGATGACGCTGGGCAGGCGCTGCAGCAGCGAGGCGAAGTTCATCTCAACTTCGCGCATGCCGGCTTCGACGTTGAGGGCCTGGCAGCACTCCCACACCAGGCGCTGGCCATCGAACCAGAACGGGGCCTTGGCCACGCTGTTTTCCAGCTCTACCAAGAGGTCGGCGTAGTTGCCCTGCTCGAAGCGGTCCTTGTAACTCTTGAGCTTGTCGGCGGGCAGGCCGCGCAGGGCGGTGACGTTCTCGGCGTTGCGCTCGGGCATCGCTTCGATGGGCAACCACAGCAGCGTGCGGTTCAGGCGCAGGGCGCGCAGGTCGGTGGCTTTCTGGCGCTGCCACCAGACGCACAGCTGCCGGCCCTGCTCTTGCTGGGCGCGCAGGGCCTTGTTGGCGTCCTTTTCGTTTTCCACCGGCTCGCCGGGGGTGAACAGCTGGGTGGCGGCCTGCTTGACCTGGGCGACGATGGCGCCGACTGCGCCGGGTTGCGGTTCGTTGTCGGCGGAGCGCTGGACCTGGCCCTTGAGTGCGCGGCAGATCGGCAGCAGCAGCGGCGCGTCGTCCCCCAGCCGGGCGGACAGCGCCGCTTCCAGGCCGCTTAGCTGCTCGACCATCTGCTGGAACAGCGGCAACTGCTCCTTGATGGCGATGTCGGCACCCAGCGCCTGTTCGAGGCGCGGCACCAGCCAGCCGATGGCGGCGGAACGGGTACGGGGTTTGGCGGGGTGGACGTCGTCCCAATGCTGCTCGCACAGCTCGCGCAGCACGCTGATGCCGGCCAGCAAGCCGGCGTAGGACTCGCGCTGGAACAGGGCCCAGGTGAACCAGGAGGCCACGCGCAGATCCTTGGACTGGTCGCGCAATAGCGCTTCGCTGTTCTCGAGGATTTTCAGCCAGTCCACCTGGCCGCTGGCGTGGATCGACTGGGCGCGCGTCAGCTCGTTTTCGAGGGCTTCGAACTCGCTGGAAAAACGCACGTCTTCACCGCCGAAAGAGCCGGGGGAGACAGCATTCTTGCCAAGTTCAAGATAGCGCGCGGCCAGCTTCGAAGAGTAGGACATCCATTTCTCACAGTTAGAACCTCGCCCTCGATCCTGGAACTGACGTTCAGGATTTGTCGATCTGGAAGTTCTATTGATTCAGCCCACAATCCGGCGGGCAGTCGATCAAACGGTTGAATAGCCTAATGCTATCAATAGCACTTTGCAACCACTCAAACGGATAGCAAAGGCGGGAGCATCGGGCCTCTAGGGGTTTCCCTGATGGCGATCATATATACCCTGACCCACACGGGAAAGTTGTAAGCTGATTATTCGAAACAACACTCAATTGTTTAACTTAATTTTCACACATATAAGCAACAACACATGTTAGAGCCAAAACCAGACATCATTGAAGGGCCGTCACAGTAATCAGTGACGCGCTCGAAATTCAATTACTTGTATGGGGTTGCAGAGCTTTCCCACATCGAAAATTCCAATATCTTGCAACAAAATGTATACGCTCACGCCGGCTGAAGTTCCGGACTCAACGCTGGCACTTCGCGCCACGGCAGCCCGGCCCAACGTCCCTCGGGCGCCAGCAATGCCTGTAGCCGCTGCTCGTCAAAAAGACCCAGCGAATCGGCGCGAAAGGCCCCGACCCATTGCCGACGTCCGGCAAGGTAGGCCGCGCCGAAATCCGCCCAGCCATCGAAACAGTCCTGGGCGCGCTGGGCGTTGAGCAGCAGCACACGCCAGCCAATGTCGGGCGCCAGCCATCCCAGCAACAGGGCGCAGCGCACGAGAAAGGCGCAGCGCAGGCAGGCGAAGGCCAGCGAGGCACGCGGGTCGTCGGTCGGTTGCAGGTTGAGCAGGTCGAGGCGGAACCACTGGCGCTCGAAGTCCGTGGCGAAGTAGCGCTGGATCTCTTCGTCGCTGGCGCTGCCTTGCAGGCCGGCGATATGCAGCAAGGGTATGCGCAGGAAGTCCTGGGCACTTTGGGTGAAGCTCGTGCAGTGCTTGTCGTAGAAGCCGTCCACCTGCATGGCCTCTGCCATGGGGCTCGCCAGCGCCAGCGCAAGGTGCCTGCGGGGGCTGAACAGTTCGAAATCCGGCGCGCGCGGGCGCAGCCAGCGTGCAAGGAGCCAGGTGGCGACCAGCATGCCCAGGAAGATCAACATCGCAATAGCCTCAGCGGTGGGTGGATAGCCAATCGGCGATGCCGGCGGCCATGGCCGCGGTCATGCCGGGCCAGGTCACGGCCTCGGTGGCGTAGACCGGGCCGTCGTGTGCAGGCTGGCCAAGCAGGTGGCGCAGGGCGTAGCGCAACGTGGCGGTACGCGGTGGCGTTGCCCGCAACTGTTCGGGCTGACGCGCCGCCACCAGCCATTCCACCAGCGCCGAGGGTGCGGCGAAACGGTCGAACAACTGTGGGTGCTGGGCGATCAGCCGCGCCTGGGTGGCGGGGTCGGTCACCGCTTCCAGCCGGCACCAGCCCGCGTCACAGCGCACCACACCGATGGCCAGGCAATCCGCCGGCGTTTGCCGGTCGGTGCCCAGGGCATCCAGGCACCTGAGCACGTCGTCCAGGTAGCGGGCGACCGGCGGGCGGTTCTGTTTGCCCTTGAGCTGGTCGAGGCGCAGGCTGCCGTCGGCCATCACCAGCAGGCTGATGGTGATGTGCGGCTGGCCCTGGCCATCGCGCAGGCTGAAGATGCGCATGCGCCCGGCTTCCACGGCCTCGGCGTAGCTTTCGCCGTAGCCACCGTGCAGGGCGCGACGGTCGGCGAACTGGCCGAGGCAGTGGCGCATCACGTAGCTTTCGAAGGCCATTTCTTCACGCAGGTGCGGGCCGTCCGGCAGCAGCTCGACCAGCGTGTGCTCGGCGCATTCGACCACCTGGCGCACGGCCTCCGGCCGGCTCTGGCGCCAGCCTTGGGCCTGGCGCGCGGCCATGCGGGCGTGCTCCTGGTGCCACAGCGCCAGGGCCTGCGGGCAGTTGATGCGTTCGAGCTTGCCGTCCAGCGCCGTGCCTTTGCGCGCGGCGAGGAACTCCACCAGCATCGCTTCCTGCTCCAGCACCGCAGGGTGTTCCGGGTCGAGCCAGGCGAGTGTCACGGCGTCGTCCGCCTTGGCCGCCTGTTCCAGGTGGCGGCCGACCCAGGCCGGTACCGCCTGGCCTTGCAGCAAGCTCGCGGCCTGCTCGAGGCTGAGCACCCTTTGCACCGGTTCGAAGTTGCCGACCAGATGGCGGTAGAAATGGTTGAGCAGCCAGCTGCGCACCGGCGCTTCGTCGCCCCTGGCCTGGCTGCGTTGCTCGATGCGGCGCTTGAGCGCTTCGGCGTTGAGCAGGTTGCGTGGCGCATAGGCGCCGGCGCGTGGGGTGGCGATCATTTCCACACTTGCCACCAGCGCTTGGCCGCAGGCGCCTGCACCGGCACCTGCTGCATCTCGTCGATGATCTCGCGCAGGGTGGCGGCGTTGGCCACGTCGTGGGGCGCCTCGCTGCCGGCACACAGGGCCAGCGCCGCGGTGTAGCGGGCGATGGCATCATCCTTGCGGCCGAGGTTCTTGAACAGGTCACCGGCATCCCAGGTCAGCAGCGTGTCGTTGTGGCCAAGGATGATCGCCTCATAGCGCTGCCACAGCGCCAGCGCGGCGTCCGGCTGAGTGGGGGCCAGGTGCAGGGCTACTTTCATTCGGCAGCGCAGGCCGTCGTAATCCACTTGCTGATCGGTGATTTCCTGCTCGGCCTGCCAGTCGAGCAGGCGTTGCAGCCAGATCGTGATCTCGTGGTCGCGGTCGAGGAAATACAGCGCCCTGGCGACCTTGCCGATGTAGCCATCGGGGTCGTGACGGCCGTAGCCATGGGCCAGGACGAAGTGCCACAGGGCTTCCGCCGCCTGGCACACCGCGGCGTGGTCGTCGAGGGCGAGCTGGGCGTTGAGCAGGCCGTGGTAGTGCTCGGCGAAGGGGCTGGCGTCGATGCCGCGCTGGTGCAGTTCGATGGACGCCTCGACGCGCTCCTGGCCCTTGAGGTAGCGGTAGTTGATCGCCAGGTTGTTGCACAGCATCGAGTACAGGTGCGCGCAGCCGTCGCCGCGATGCCCCTGGCCGCTGGCGAAGTAGCGCTCCAGGCATGCCTGGCCGCGCTCGTAGCCCTCGCGTTGGATCATCTCGCACAAGTGCCGGGCTTCTGTATGCTGCTCGGGCGCCAGGGTTTCGATGAAGTGTTCGACCAGCCCCGACAGCTTGCCGCTGTGGTTGTAGTAGTCGTAGCCACTGGCCAGGGTGAACGCTGGCAGGTGCAAGGCCGCGAGCAGGCCCTGCGCTTCGGCCGTGGCGTGAATCAGGGCATAGCTGCTGCGGTGGTCATCCAGCTGGCCGCTGGCGAAGGCTTCCTGCAGCAGGGCCAGCTCGGTGGCGGCGTCGATGCGCCCGGCCTGCCGGTCGCGCACGGCCTGCAAGCGCAGGATCCAGGGGTGGCGCGGGGCGATGCGCTGGGCGTCGGCCAGGGCCAGGGCATACAGGCGCGCGAGCCGTTCGGACTGCTCGCCATCGTCGTACAGCGCCTCGAGTAGCGCGCCCTTCCCCACTGGCGACTCGTCGAGGGCCGGCAGGCACGCGAGGAAGTGCTCCAGCACCTCCTCACTGTCACAGGCGCGCATGACGCACAGTGGCCACCAGACGCTCGGGTCCTGGGCGAGCAGGCGCTCGACCACCACCTGGGCCGCGACGGGCGCGGCGGCGGCGCGCAGGTCGTAGATCTCGTGGAAGGCGCGCCGCCCTGCCCGTTCGATTTCGCCTGCC
Source organism: Pseudomonas sp. EMN2 (assembly GCF_009650555.1). Taxonomy (NCBI): domain Bacteria; kingdom Pseudomonadati; phylum Pseudomonadota; class Gammaproteobacteria; order Pseudomonadales; family Pseudomonadaceae; genus Pseudomonas; species Pseudomonas sp. EMN2. Next base: position 22,299 of record NZ_VZZR01000094.1, on the reverse strand, counting down.
TCGACCAGCCAGGGCAGTTCATAGGCAATGAAGCTGTTGTCGCCATCGCTGTCCAGGGCAATGGCCGCTGACGGCAGGATGCGCAAGGCGCCCGGCAGGTCGCCCTGGGCATGCATGGCCCGGGCGGCGAGGCGCGCCAGGCGCACTTCCCACTCGCGGCGCTGCGCCAGCGACAGGTCGGCGATCAGCGCCATCACCGGTTGCTCGAACATGGCCAGGCGCAGCGGGATCAGCTCGATCAGGCTATTGCCCAGCCAGGTCCAGTCGCCCTGGTCGATGTCTTGGTCCGGGCCCGCCTGGCGCAAGGCGGCCACGGCTTCGAGGGCAGCCTCGCGAGCTTCGGCCTGCTGCTGGTGATTGTGCAGCGCCCAGGCGCGGCGGCAGGCGCGGTCGGCCTGGTCCCAGGCGCACAGGCTGGCACGCCCGGGGTTGAGCAGGGTCAGGGCATGGCGGGCATCGATGGCCTTGAGCGCCAGCGCCAGGGAACGCTGCTCAAGCTGCTCGAAGATACGTGCACGGCGGTAGTGCTCGACGTCGTAGTCCGGCGCGACCTGAGCCATGGCCAGGGCTTGGTCGAGCAGTTGATCCAGCAGCGGTTCGTCGTCGCAGTAGTTGGCCAGGCGCAGGCGCTTGAGCAGCAGGCACATGCTCAGTTCGGCACGGGCGGCGGGGTCGCAGTGTTCAAGCAGGCGTTGGCCGTCTTGCTCGAGCACGCGGGTGGCGGCGTGGAGGTCACCGGCGTTGACCCACAGCACATGCAGGCGCTCGATCGAGCCGATCGAGTCGGCTTGCAACGACTCGGCCTGAAGCTGCTCCAGCAGCGCGGCCGCGCCGTGGTCCTGGAGGACGCCGTCGAGGCGGTCCAGTAATTGCTCGAGTTCAATGCCGGTGATGACGGTACTGGCGACTGTCATGTGCTGCTCCCTGTAATGACCTGCGCACACCCTGTGCGTCGTGGCGCGCACGCTACCAGTTGCGCCAGCCAAAGCCAAGATTTTTGGCGCCAATATGCCATCACCCGGTGCCTGCGTTACTGCGCAAGGCCCCATAAAAAAACCCAGGGCACGGGCCCTGGGTTTTTCGAGTTGGCGTGTCGCCGACCGCTTGCGATCAGAACGGAATATCGTCGTCGAAGCTGTCGAAGTCAGCGGCTGGCTGCGGGGCCGGCTGCTGCGGCGCCGGGCGCTGTGGCGCCTGCTGAGGGCGCTGGGCTTGCTGGCGCGGGGCCTGGTTGTACTGCTGCTGACCGCCACCCTGGTTGTAGTTGTTACCACCACCTTGGTTGTAGTTGTTGCCACCACCCTGGTTGTACTGGTCGCCGCCACCCTGCTGGTTCTGCGGACGGCCGCCGAGCAGCTGCATGGTGCCGTTGATGTCGACGATGATCTCGGTGGTGTAGCGCTTGATGCCGTCTTTTTCCCACTCGCGGGTCTGCAGCTTGCCTTCGATGTATACCTGCGAACCTTTGCGCAGGTACTCGCCGGCGATTTCGGCAACCTTGCCGAACAGCGAAACGCGGTGCCACTCGGTGCGCTCGACCTTCTGGCCGGACTGCTTGTCGGTCCACTGCTCGCTGGTGGCCAGGCTCAGGTTGGTCACGGCGTTACCGTTGGGCAGGTAGCGGACTTCGGGATCCTGACCGCAGGTACCGACCAGAATGACTTTGTTAACCCCACGGGCCATAACGTTCTCCTAGGCTTCGCACGCCGAAGAGGCTGGGTTTACCAGACGCTCGAGGGTCGCACGGTCCAAAATTTTCGTATCCAGTTTGATATAGATGGCGGCTTCTTCTGCCACCACCACGGCGTCGGTCACACCCGGCACGGCCATCAGGCGCTCGGTAAGCCCGGCTTCCCGGACGGCCTCTGGCGTCAGTGGCATGCGCAGGCTGGTCACGTAAGGCGGCTCGTTCATGCGCAACGCAGTGACCAGCCACAGGGCACACAGCCCCGCGCAACCGAGAAACACCATGCTCAGGCCACCGTGCTGGAACAACCAGCCACCGATGATTCCTCCCAGCGCGGCACCCAGGAACTGACTGGTGGAGTACACACCCATTGCAGTCCCTTTGCCACCGGCGGGCGACACCTTGCTGACCAGCGAAGGCAAGGATGCCTCCAACAGGTTGAAGGCGGTAAAGAATACCACGGTGCCGATCACCAGTCCGCGCAAGTTGTCAGCCCACTGCCAGAAGAACAGCTCCACCAGCAGCAACACACTGACCGCGCCAAGCAGCACGCGTTTCATCTTGCGCTTCTTCTCGCCGTAGATGATGAAGGGGATCATTGCAAAAAATGAAACCAGCAGCGCGGTCAGGTACACCCACCAGTGCTCTTCCTTCGGCAGCCCGCCGCGTTCGACGAAGGCCAGCGGCAGCGCGACGAAGCTGGCCATGAGGATGGCGTGCAGGACGAAAATGCCCACGTCCAGGCGCAGAAGGTCCGGATGGCGCAGGGTCGGGCCCAGGGCCTGGCGGGCCACGCCGGACTCGCGGTGCTGCAGGGTCTTGTGGGTGTTGGGCACGACGAAGGCGATCAGGGCGATACCGACCAGGGCAAGTCCTGCAGTGGCGAGGAACAATCCTGACAGGCCGAAGGCGCGAGTCAGCAGCGGCCCGACGACCATGGCCACGGCAAACGACAGGCCGATGCTCATGCCGATCATGGCCATGGCCTTGGTGCGGTGCTGCTCGCGGGTGAGGTCGGACAGCAGCGCCATGACGGCTGCGGAAATGGCCCCGGCACCTTGCAGGATGCGCCCGGCGATCACGCCCCAGATCGAGTCGGCCTGGGCCGCCAGCACGCTGCCGAGGGCGAAGATCACCAAGCCCAGGTAAATCACCGGGCGGCGGCCGATGCGGTCGGAGATCATGCCGAACGGAATCTGCAGCACGGCCTGGGTGAGGCCATAAGCGCCGATGGCCAGGCCGATCAGCGCAGGCGTGGCACCGGCCAGGTCCATGCCGTAGGTGGCCAGCACCGGCAATACCATGAACATGCCCAGCATACGAAAGGCAAAGACCAGGGCCAGGCCGCTAGCGGCGCGGGTTTCGCTGCCACTCATGCGCTCGTTGTGGGTGTCGTGCATGGATTAACCTCGTGTGAACCGGCGGCGATTCTATCAGTCCGACGGCTTGACGGCATCTGCGCGACGCTTTGCCGCGTACTGGCAGCGCGCCGTATACTCCCTTGTTTATGCCCGCCGAGCGAGGCCGCAGTGGACAAGATCCTGATTCGTGGGGCACGTACCCACAACCTGAAGAACATCGACCTCACGCTACCGCGGGACAAGCTGATCGTGATCACCGGCCTGTCCGGCTCCGGCAAGTCATCGCTGGCGTTCGACACGCTGTATGCCGAGGGCCAGCGCCGCTACGTGGAATCGCTGTCGGCCTACGCCCGGCAGTTCCTGTCGATGATGGAAAAGCCCGATGTCGACACCATCGAAGGCCTGTCGCCGGCGATTTCCATCGAGCAGAAGTCCACCTCGCACAACCCGCGCTCCACCGTGGGCACCATCACCGAGATCTACGACTACCTGCGCCTGCTCTATGCGCGGGTGGGGACGCCGCGCTGCCCGGACCACGACATCCCGCTGGAAGCGCAAACGATCAGCCAGATGGTCGACCTGGTGCTGGAAAACCCCGAAGGCAGCAAGCTGATGCTGCTGGCACCAGTGGTGCGCGAGCGCAAAGGTGAGCACCTGGCGGTGTTCGACGAGCTGCGCGCCCAGGGCTTCGTGCGGGCGCGGGTCAACGGCAAGCTCTACGAGCTGGACGAACTGCCCAAGCTGGACAAACAGAAGAAGCACAGCATCGATGTGGTGGTGGACCGCTTCAAGGTGCGTGCCGACCTGCAACAGCGCCTGGCCGAGTCGTTCGAGACCGCGCTCAAGCTGGCGGATGGCATCGCCCTGGTCGCGCCGATGGATGACGAGGACGGCGAAGAGACGATCTTCTCGGCGCGCTTCGCCTGCCCGATCTGCGGCCATGCGATCAGCGAGCTGGAACCGAAGCTGTTCTCCTTCAACAACCCGGCCGGCGCCTGCCCGACCTGCGATGGCCTGGGGGTGAAGCAGTTCTTCGATACCAAGCGGCTGGTCAACAGCGAGCTCACCCTGGCCGAGGGGGCGATACGCGGCTGGGACCGGCGCAACGTCTACTACTTCCAGATGCTCGGTTCGCTGGCGGCGCACTATGGCTTCAGCCTTGAACAGCCGTTCGGCGAGCTGTCGGCCGAGGACCAGAAGGTCATCCTGCACGGCAGCGGCAAGCAAAGCGTCGACTTCAAGTACCTCAACGACCGGGGCGATATCGTCAAGCGCTCGCACCCGTTCGAAGGCATCGTGCCCAACCTCGAGCGCCGCTACCGCGAGACCGAGTCGGCCACCGTGCGCGAAGAGCTGGCCAAGTTCCTCGGCACCCAGCCCTGCCCCGACTGCCGCGGCACCCGCCTGCGCCGTGAGGCGCGGCATGTGTGGGTGGGCGAGAAGACCCTGCCGGCGGTGACCAACCTGCCGATCGGTGAAGCCAGCAACTATTTCAGCGACCTGACCCTGACCGGCCGACGTGGCGAGATCGCGGCGAAGATCCTCAAGGAGATCTGCGAGCGTCTGCAGTTCCTGGTCAACGTGGGCCTCGACTACCTGACGCTCGACCGCAGCGCCGACACCCTGTCCGGCGGCGAGGCCCAGCGGATTCGCCTGGCCAGCCAGATCGGCGCCGGCCTGGTAGGCGTCATGTACATCCTCGATGAACCGTCCATCGGCCTTCATCAACGGGACAACGACCGCCTGCTGGCCACCCTCAACCACCTGCGCGACCTGGGCAACACGGTGATCGTGGTGGAGCACGACGAGGACGCCATCCGCCTGGCCGACTATGTGGTGGACATCGGCCCGGGCGCCGGCGTGCATGGCGGGCAGATCGTCGCCGAGGGCACACCGGACGAGGTGATGGCACACCCCGACTCGCTGACCGGCAAGTACCTGTCCGGGCGCAAGAAGATCGTCGTGCCGGCCAAGCGCACCCCGCGCAACAAGAAGCTGTCGCTCAAGCTCAAGGGCGCGCGCGGCAACAACCTGCAGAACGTCGACCTGGAACTGCCGATTGGCCTGCTGACTTGCGTGACCGGTGTCTCCGGCTCGGGTAAATCGACGCTGATCAACAACACCCTGTTCCCCCTGGCGGCCACCGCGCTCAACGGTGCCAGCACCCTGGAGCCGGCGCCGCACAGCAGCATCGATGGCCTGCAACACTTGGACAAGGTGGTGGATATCGACCAGAGCCCGATCGGTCGCACCCCGCGTTCGAACCCGGCGACCTACACGGGCATCTTCACGCCGATCCGTGAGCTGTTCGCCGGTGTGCCGGAGGCGCGCTCCCGGGGCTACGGCCCAGGGCGCTTCTCGTTCAACGTCAAGGGCGGGCGCTGCGAGGCGTGCCAGGGCGACGGCCTGATCAAGGTGGAAATGCACTTCCTGCCGGACATCTACGTGCCGTGCGACGTGTGCAAGAGCAAGCGCTACAACCGCGAAACCCTGGAGATCAAGTACAAGGGCAAGAACATCCACGAGGTGCTGGAAATGACCATCGAGGATGCCCGTGGGTTCTTCGACGCGGTACCGGCACTGGCGCGCAAGCTGCAGACGCTGATGGACGTGGGGCTTTCCTACATCAAGCTGGGGCAGTCGGCCACCACGCTGTCGGGCGGCGAGGCGCAGCGGGTCAAGCTGTCGCGCGAGCTGTCCAAGCGCGATACCGGCAAGACCCTGTACATCCTCGACGAGCCGACCACAGGCTTGCACTTCGCCGATATCCAGCAACTGCTGGACGTGCTGCATCGCCTGCGCGACCACGGCAACACCGTGGTGGTAATCGAGCACAACCTGGATGTGATCAAGACGGCGGACTGGCTGGTGGACCTGGGGCCGGAGGGCGGCTCCAAGGGTGGACAGATCATTGCCGTCGGTACGCCTGAAGAGCTGGCCGAGAAGCAGCAGTCCTATACCGGGCACTATCTTAAACCACTACTGGAGCGGGATCGGGCCTGATCTCGCGCCCATGAAAAAGCCCCTGCCACGTGAGTGACAGGGGCTTTTTTTGCAGCTGTGGATAACTTACATCTGCGACTGCAGGTAGTTCTCCAGGCCGATAGCCTTGATCAGGCCCTGCTGCTTCTCCAGCCAGTAGGTGTGATCTTCTTCGGTATCTGCCAACTGCGCGCGCAGGATGTCGCGGCTGATGTAGTCTTTGTGCAGCTCGCACAGCTCGATGCCCTTGCACAGCGCGGCGCGGACTTTGTACTCGAGCTTGAGGTCGGCCGCGATCATCTCGGGCACGGTCTTGCCCACTTCCAGATCGTCAGCGCGCATGTCCGGGGTGCCTTCAAGCATGAGGATACGGCGCATCAGCGCATCGGCGTGCTGCGTCTCTTCTTCCATCTCGTGGTTGATGCGCTCGAAGAGCTTGCCCAGGCCCCAATCTTCATACATCCGCGAATGGATGAAGTATTGATCGCGTGCTGCCAGTTCGCCCTTCAGCAACATGACGAGGTAGTTGATTACGTCCGGGTGACCTTGCATCGCCCTGCTTCTCCCTGTGAATACTTCGATAGCTCATAGTGTGAACCAGCTTTTGCGCGTGGTCACGGGAAAATGCGCAATTAACGGCAAATAATCGGCTAAACCGTAGTGATTTTCATTGAAAAACCGCCCAAATGAGGGCGGTTCTTTTTATCACTTCGAGTTAGGCAAGGGTTATGCCCAGGGCTTTGGCAATGCCTTCTGCATAGGCCGGATCGGCCTTGTAGAAGTGCTGCAGTTGACGCTGGATGACGTCCTCGCTGACGTTGGCCATGGTGCCGGCGATGTTGTTGATCAGCAGCGCTCGCTGTTCGTCGCTCATCAGACGGAACAGTGCGCCGGCATGGCTGTAGTAATCGCTGTCCTCGCGGTGATCGTAGCGATCAGCCGCGCCATTGAGAGCCAACGACGGCTCGGCATGACGCGCCGACTGCTTGGGTGCATCGCTGAAGCTGTTGGGCTCGTAGTTCGGCGCGCTGCCGTAGCTGCCGCTGGCCATGGCGCCATCGCGCTGGTAGCTGTGCACAGGGCTGCGCGGCGCGTTCACCGGCAGATGCTGGTGATTGGTACCCACGCGGTAGCGGTGGGCGTCGGCGTAGGCAAATACCCGGCCCTGCAGCATACGGTCCGGCGACAGCCCCACACCCGGGACCATGTTGCTCGGGCCGAAGGTGGCCTGCTCAACTTCGGCGAAGTAGTTGAGCGGGTTGCGGTTGAGCTCGAGCACGCCGACCTCGATCAGCGGGTAGTCCTTTTGCGACCAGGTCTTGGTCACGTCGAACGGGTTTTCCTGACGGCTTGCAGCTTCGGCTTCGCTCATCACCTGGATGCACACGGTCCAGCGCGGGTAATCGCCACGCTCGATGGCTTCGAACAGGTCGCGCTGGGCGTAATCAGGGTCGCTGCCGGCCAGGCGGGCTGCTTCGGCAGGGGCCAGGTTCTTGATGCCCTGTTGCGTCTTGTAGTGCCACTTGACCCAGGTGCGCTCACCTTTGTCGTTGATCAGGCTGTAGGTATGGCTGCCGAAACCGTGCATGTGGCGGTAGCCGTCAGGAATGCCGCGATCGGAGAACAGGATGGTGACCTGGTGCAGCGCTTCGGGCGAATGCGACCAGAAGTCCCACATCATCTGGGCATTCTTAAGGTTGCTCTGCGGGTGGCGCTTCTGGGTGTGGATGAAATCCGGGAATTTCAGCGGGTCTCGAATGAAGAAGACCGGCGTGTTGTTGCCGACGATGTCCCAGTTGCCTTCCTCGGTGTAGAACTTGAGCGCAAAGCCGCGCGGGTCGCGCTCGGTATCGGCAGAACCGCGCTCGCCACCCACGGTGGAGAAGCGCAGGAAGGTCTCGGTCTGCTTGCCGACGGCGCTGAACAGCTTGGCACTGGTGTAGCCGGTGATATCGCGGGTAACGGTGAACGTACCGTAGGCGCCCGAGCCTTTGGCATGTACGCGGCGCTCAGGAATGTTCTCGCGGTTGAAGTGGGCGAGCTTCTCGAGCAGGTGGAAATCGTCGAGCAGCAGCGGGCCGCGCGGGCCAGCGGAACGGGAATTCTGGTTATCGGCTACAGGTGCACCGCTGGCGGTGGTGAGAATCTTGCTCATGGGCTCTCCTTATCGGTCTTGAACGGCCGGCTAATCGGCTTGGAGAGAGTATTGACGAGCCGTGTTACACGAACAAATTCATTGCCTGACTTGCATCAATAGAAAATGACAATTCATCGGGCAACAAAAAACCGGGCACTAGGCCCGGTTCTTTGTAGCAGACAGAACGTCTTACTCGGCAGCTTCTACAGCACCACCGACCGGACGATCAACCAGCTCGACGTACGCCATAGGCGCGTTGTCGCCAGCGCGGAAACCGCACTTCAGGATACGCAGGTAGCCGCCCTGACGGGTGGCGTAGCGCTTGCCCAGGTCGTTGAACAGTTTGCCAACAGCGGACTTCGAACGAGTACGGTCGAAGGCCAGACGGCGGTTGGCAACGCTGTCTTCCTTGGCCAGGGTGATCAGCGGCTCGGCAACGCGGCGCAGTTCCTTGGCTTTCGGCAGGGTGGTTTTGATCAGCTCGTGCTCGATCAGCGACACAGCCATGTTCTGGAACATAGCTTTGCGGTGAGAGCTGGTACGGCTCAGGTGACGTCCACTTTTACGATGACGCATGATTCATTCCTTACCAAACACAACGTTCGGTGATTACGACGATCAGGCTGTCGCCTTGTCGTCTTTCTTAAGGCTTGCAGGCGGCCAGTTGTCGAGGCGCATGCCGAGAGACAGACCACGGGAGGCCAGGACGTCCTTGATTTCAGTCAGGGACTTCTTGCCCAGGTTAGGAGTCTTCAACAGCTCTACTTCGGTACGCTGAATCAGGTCGCCGATGTAGTAGATGTTCTCCGCCTTGAGGCAGTTGGCCGAACGTACGGTCAGTTCCAGGTCGTCAACCGGGCGCAGCAGGATCGGATCGATCTCGTCTTCCTGCTCGACCACAACCGGCTCGCTGTCACCTTTGAGGTCGACGAACGCGGCCAGCTGCTGTTGCAGGATGGTCGCGGCACGACGGATGGCCTCTTCAGGATCCAGGGTACCGTTGGTTTCCAGATCGATGACCAGCTTGTCCAGGTTGGTACGCTGTTCAACACGGGCGTTCTCGACCACATAGGCGATACGACGCACCGGGCTGAACGAAGCGTCCAGCTGCAGACGGCCAATGCTACGGCTTTCGTCTTCGTCGGTCTGACGGGAGTCGGCCGGCTCGTAACCGCGACCACGAGCTACAGTGAGCTTCATGTTCAGGGCGCCGTTGGACGCCAGGTTCGCGATTACGTGATCGGGGTTGACGATCTCGACATCGTGATCCAGCTGAATATCGGCAGCGGTAACCACCCCCGAACCCTTTTTCGACAAGGTCAGCGTAACTTCGTCACGACCGTGCAGCTTGATAGCCAGGCCTTTCAGGTTCAACAGGATTTCAATGACGTCTTCCTGTACACCTTCGATCGCGGAGTACTCATGGAGTACGCCATCGATCTCGGCCTCGACTACTGCACAGCCAGGCATGGAGGACAACAGGATGCGGCGCAGCGCGTTGCCCAGGGTATGGCCGAAGCCACGCTCGAGAGGCTCGAGCGTGATCTTGGCGCGGGTTGGACTGACAACCTGCACATCAATGTGGCGGGGTGTCAGAAACTCATTTACCGAAATCTGCATGGATGCACCTATTTTCTAGCCCTTACTTGGAGTAGAGCTCGACAATCAGGTTTTCGTTGATGTCGGCGGACAGGTCGCTGCGAGCAGGAACGTTCTTGAAAACGCCCGACTTTTTAGCAGCATCCACGTCTACCCACTCAACGCGGCCACGCTGAGAGCACAGTTCAAGGGCTTGAACAATGCGCAGCTGGTTCAGCGACTTCTCGCGAACTGCGACCACGTCACCCGGACGAACTTGGTAGGATGGAATGTTCACGGTCTTGCCGTTGACGCTGATTGCTTTGTGCGAAACCAGCTGACGGGACTCGGAACGGGTGGAACCGAAGCCCATACGGTAGACGACGTTGTCCAGACGGGACTCGAGCATCTGCAGCAGGTTCTCACCGGTGGCGCCTTTCTTCGAGGCAGCCGCTTGGTAGTAACCGCGGAATTGACGCTCCAGAACACCGTAGATACGACGAACTTTTTGTTTCTCGCGCAGCTGGGTACCGTAGTCGGACTGACGGCCACGGCGCTGGCCGTGGATACCTGGGGCTGCTTCGATGTTGCACTTCGATTCCAGAGCGCGAACGCCGCTCTTCAGGAACAGGTCAGTGCCTTCACGGCGAGACAGTTTGCATTTTGGACCAATGTAACGTGCCATTTATCTGTCTCCTGATTACACGCGACGCTTCTTCGGCGGACGGCACCCGTTATGCGGGATTGGCGTCACGTCGGTGATGCTGGCGATCTTGTAGCCGCAGCTGTTCAGTGCACGAACGGCGGATTCACGACCCGGACCTGGACCCTTGACGTTGACGTCGAGGTTTTTCAGGCCGTATTCCAGCGCAGCTTGACCAGCACGCTCAGCAGCGATCTGGGCTGCGAACGGGGTGGATTTGCGCGAACCACGGAAACCCGAACCACCGGAGGTCGCCCAGGACAGTGCGTTGCCCTGACGGTCGGTGATGGTCACGATGGTGTTGTTGAAAGACGCATGGATGTGGGCGATGCCATCAACCACTGTCTTTTTGACTTTTTTACGAGGACGAGCAGCAGGTTTTGCCATGTCTATATTCCTGGGCGATTACTTGCGGATCGGCTTACGCGGGCCCTTACGGGTGCGTGCGTTGGTCTTGGTGCGCTGACCGCGAACCGGCAGACCTTTACGATGACGCAGGCCGCGGTAGCAACCCAGGTCCATCAAGCGTTTGATCTTCATGTTGATGTCACGACGCAGGTCACCTTCGGTGGTGAACTTCGCAACTTCGCCACGCAGGGTTTCGATTTGCTCGTCGCTCAGATCCTTGATCTTTGCGGCTGGGTTGACACCAGCGTCTGCACAGATTTTCTGTGCAGTAGTGCGACCGACACCATAGATGTAGGTCAGCGAGATAACAGTATGCTTGTTATCTGGAATGTTGACGCCTGCAATACGGGCCATTCAGTGGGACTCCAATTGACAGCTACCTACGCCCCGGAAGCCAAGAAATAGGGCGCGAGATAATATCGCTGTAGAAACGAATAATCAACCCAGCAGCACACTAGCTGCTGGGTTTGACGCAGATCACACTCAGCCTTGGCGCTGCTTGTGACGCGGTTCCACGCTGCAGATCACGCGCACGATACCTTCGCGACGAATGATCTTGCAGTTGCGGCACAGCTTTTTCACCGATGCACGAACTTTCATTACCGACTCCTCGAACCTTAAGGGGCTAGATCAGCGCAGCAGACCGCTGCCGCCGTAGCCTTTCAGGTTGGCTTTCTTCATCAGGGATTCGTACTGGTGCGAAACGAGGTGCGATTGTACTTGGGACATGAAGTCCATCACAACCACTACCACAATCAGCAACGAGGTCCCGCCAAGGTAGAACGGCACGTTTGCAGCCACCACCAGGAACTGGGGCAGCAGGCACACGGCCATCATGTAAAGAGCACCGAACATGGTCAAACGGGTCAGAACGCCATCAATGTAGCGTGCCGACTGCTCACCAGGACGGATACCCGGAATAAAGGCACCGGACTTCTTCAGGTTTTCCGCTACGTCTTTCGGATTGAACATCAACGCTGTGTAGAAGAAGCAGAAGAAAATGATCCCTGCACTAAACAGCAGAATGTTCAACGGCTGACCAGGAGCGATCGACTGCGAGATGTCCTGCAGCCAGCCCATACCTTCGGACTGACCGAACCAGGCACCCAGCGAAGCCGGGAACAGCAAGATGCTGCTCGCGAAAATGGCCGGGATTACGCCCGCCATGTTCACTTTCAGCGGCAGGTGGCTGGTCTGCGCAGCGAAGACCTTGCGGCCCTGCTGACGCTTGGCGTAGTGAACGGCGATACGACGCTGACCACGCTCAATGAACACCACGAAACCGATAATCGCTACTGCCAGCAAACCGATAGCGACCAGGGCGAAGATGTTGATATCGCCTGTGCGTGCAGACTCGAAAGACTGCCCGATTGCTCTCGGAAGACCGGCAACGATACCTGCGAAGATCAACATCGAGATACCGTTGCCCACACCGCGCTCGGTGATCTGCTCACCCAGCCACATCATGAACATCGCGCCTGCCACGAAGGTGGAGACGGCGACGACATGGAAGCCGAGGCCAACAGAAAACGCCACGCCCTGGTTGGCCAGGCCAATGGACATGCCAATGGCTTGAACCAGCGCCAGGATAACGGTGCCGTAGCGGGTGTACTGGCTGATCTTGCGACGGCCAGCTTCACCTTCCTTCTTCAACTGCTCCAGCTGCGGGCTGACAGCGGTCATGAGCTGCATGATGATCGATGCCGAGATGTACGGCATGATCCCCAGTGCAAAGATGCTCATGCGCTCCAGCGCGCCGCCGGAAAACATGTTGAACAAGCTAAGAATGGTCCCCTCATTCTGCCGGAACAGATCCGCGAGACGGTCCGGGTTAATGCCTGGTACCGGGATGTGCGCGCCAATCCGATAGACGATGATCGCCATGAACAGAAAACGCAGACGAGCCCAGAGTTCCGACATCCCGCCCTTACCGAGCGAAGAGAGAGCACCTTGCTTAGCCATTTATTCCTCGAACTTGCCGCCAGCTGCTTCGATAGCCGCACGTGCACCTTTGGTGACGGCGATACCCTTGAGGGTGACTGCGCGAGTGACTTCGCCCGACAGCATGATTTTCACGCGCTGTACGTGCTGGCCGATCACGTTGGCGTCCTTGAGGGACTGAACGGTGATCAGATCGCCTTCCACCTTGGCCAGCTCGGACAGACGCACTTCTGCGCGGTCCATGGCTTTCAGGGATACGAAGCCGAACTTCGGCAGGCGACGGTGCAGCGGCTGTTGACCGCCTTCGAAGCCTGGAGCAATGGTGCCACCGGAGCGCGAGGTCTGACCTTTGTGACCACGGCCACCGGTCTTGCCCAGACCGCTACCGATACCACGGCCCGGACGGTGCTTCTCGCGACGGGAACCCGGCGCTGGACTCAGATCATTGAGTTTCATCGATTAACCCTCGACCTTCAGCATGTAGTAAGCCTTGTTGATCATCCCGCGGTTCTCGGGAGTATCCTGGACTTCTACAGTGTGACCGATACGACGCAGACCCAGACCCTTGACGCACAGTTTGTGGTTAGGGATACGGCCCGAGACGCTCTTGATCAGCGTAACTTTAACGGTTGCCATGATCAGCGGATCTCCTCAACAGTCTTGCCGCGCTTGGCAGCAATGGACTCAGGGGATTGCATGGCTTTCAGACCCTTGAAGGTGGCGTGTACCACGTTCACTGGGTTGGTCGAGCCGTAGCACTTGGCCAGGACGTTCTGAACGCCAGCAACTTCCAGGACGGCACGCATTGCGCCACCGGCGATGATACCGGTACCTTCCGAGGCAGGCTGCATGTAGACCTTCGAGGCGCCGTGGGCGGCCTTGGTGGCGTACTGCAGGGTGGTGCCTTTCAGGTCAACCTGAATCATGTTGCGACGAGCAGCTTCCATGGCTTTCTGGATCGCAGCTGGTACTTCGCGCGATTTGCCACGGCCGAAGCCGACGCGGCCCTTGCCATCACCTACCACGGTCAGCGCGGTGAAGGTGAAGATACGGCCGCCCTTGACGGTCTTGGCAACGCGGTTAACTTGAACCAGCTTCTCGATGTAGCCTTCGTCGCGCTTTTGATCGTTATTTGCCATAACTTAGAACTCCAGCCCGCCTTCACGAGCAGCATCAGCCAGCGCTTTGACGCGGCCATGGTACTTGAAGCCGGAACGGTCAAAGGCAACTTGAGATACACCGGCGGCTTTCGCACGCTCAGCTACCAGCTTGCCAACCTTAGTGGCCGCGTCGATGTTGCCGGTGGCACCATCACGCAGTTCTTTGTCCAAGGTCGAGGCACTTGCCAGAACCTTGCTGCCGTCGGCCGAGATGACCTGGGCGTAGATGTGCTGCGAGGAGCGGAACACGCACAGACGCACGGCTTCGAGCTCGTGCATTTTCAGGCGTGCTTTGCGAGCGCGACGCAGTCGAGTAACTTTTTTGTCGGTCATTTGCTAGGCCCTACTTCTTCTTGGCTTCTTTACGACGGACTACTTCGTCCGCGTAACGCACACCCTTGCCCTTGTAAGGCTCTGGCGGACGGAAACCGCGGACTTCAGCGGCCACCTGACCTACCAGCTGCTTGTCGATACCCTTGATCAGGATGTCGGTCTGGCTTGGGGTTTCAGCGGTGATACCGGCTGGCAGTTCGTAATCCACTGGGTGCGAGAAGCCCAGAGCCAGGTTCAGGATGGTGCCCTTGGCCTGTGCCTTGTAACCAACACCGACCAGCTGGAGCTTGCGCTCGAAGCCTTGGCTTACGCCCTGGACCATGTTGTTCACCAGGGCGCGGGTGGTACCGGCCATGGCGCGAGCTTGCTGATCACCGTTGCGAGCGACGAAACGCAGCTCGCCAGCTTCTTCGGTAACTTCAACAGACGAGTGAACGTTCAGTTCGAGAGTGCCCTTGGCACCCTTCACCGAAAGCTGCTGACCGGCGAATTTGACTTCGACGCCTGCTGGCAGCTTAACGGGGTTCTTAGCGACGCGAGACATGCCTATCTCCCCTTAGAACACTGTGCACAGAACTTCGCCGCCGACACCGGCAGCGCGCGCAGCGCGGTCAGTCATCACACCTTTGTTGGTGGAGACGATAGACACGCCCAGACCGCCACGTACTTTCGGCAGGTCAGTGACGGCCTTGTACTGGCGCAGGCCTGGACGGCTGGTGCGCTTCAGTTCCTCGATGACCGGACGGCCTTCGAAGTACTTCAGTTCGATCGACAGGGAAGGCTTGGCTTCGCCGCTGACTTCGTAGCCGGCGATGTAACCTTCGTCTTTCAGTACTTTGGCAACCGCGACCTTCAGCGTGGAGGAAGGCATGCTTACGACAGACTTTTCAGCCATCTGGGCATTACGGATGCGAGTTAGCATGTCCGCTAACGGGTCCTGCATACTCATGGGCTAGATGCTCCTGATACAAGAATTATTAGCCTTGCGGCTATCACAACCACCCGGGCAGGCAGGGTAAAAAACCCAGGCTCAGGTGAGCCGGTCATTCTAGACACAAGGCAGAAACGAAACAAGCCCCATATAGGGGCTTGTTTCTTTGCGAGGTCACCGGCGGTCGGAAGATCTCTCCCCTTCCGCCGGTGGTCACGCCAACCGGGATTACCAGCTGGCCTTGACCAGACCTGGCACATCACCACGCATGGCGGCTTCGCGCAGCTTGTTACGGCCGAGGCCGAACTTGCGGTACACGCCGTGCGGACGACCGGTGATGCGGCAGCGGTTACGCATGCGCGAGGCGCTGGCGTCACGTGGCTGCTTCTGCAGGGCGACAACGGCAGCGAAACGCTCTTCTGGAGAGGCGTTCAGGTTGACGATGGTCGCTTTCAGCTCGGCACGCTTTTTGGCGTACTTGGCTACCGTGAGCTGACGCTTCAGCTCGCGGTTTTTCATGCTCTTCTTGGCCATTTTCCTACTCCAATCAGTTGCGGAACGGGAACTTGAAAGCACGCAGCAGAGCGCGGCCTTCGTCGTCCGAACGAGCAGTGGTGGTCAGGGTGATGTCCAAACCGCGCAGAGCATCGATCTTGTCGTAGTCGATTTCCGGGAAGATGATCTGCTCTTTCACGCCCATGCTGTAGTTGCCACGACCGTCGAAGGACTTGGCATTGAGGCCGCGGAAGTCGCGAACTCGAGGCAGGGAGATCGCCAGCAGGCGGTCCAGGAATTCGTACATCTTGTCGCTACGCAGGGTCACCTTGACGCCGATCGGCCAGCCTTCGCGGACTTTGAAGCCAGCGATGGATTTGCGAGCGAAAGTCACGACCGGCTTTTGACCGGTGATCTTTTCCAGGTCAGCAACAGCGTGCTCGATGACTTTCTTGTCGCCGATCGCTTCGCCCAGACCCATGTTCAGGGTGATTTTGGTAACGCGAGGAACTTCCATCACGTTCGACAGCTTAAGTTCTTCCTTAAGCTTAGGAGCGATTTCGTTCCGGTAAATCTCTTTCAGTCGTGCCATGGTCTTCTACCTAGCAGTGTTCAAGCATCAACCGCTTTTTGGGTCGACTTGAAGACACGAATTTTCTTACCTTCTTCTACTTTGAAACCAACGCGGTCAGCTTTGTTGGTTTCGCTGTTGAAGATGGCAACGTTGGAAGCGTGCAGTGGCGCTTCTTTCTCGACGATACCGCCCTGGACGCCCGCCATCGGGTTAGGCTTGGTATGACGCTTGACCAGGTTGACACCACCGATGACCAGACGGTCATCAGCGAGAACCTTCAGCACCTTACCGCGCTTACCTTTGTCTTTGCCGGCGATCACGATGATCTCGTCGTCACGACGAATCTTTTGCATGTCGGATCTCCTTAGAGCACTTCAGGGGCGAGCGAGACGATCTTCATGAACTTCTCGGTACGAAGTTCACGGGTCACTGGCCCGAAGATGCGAGTGCCGATCGGCTCTTGCTTGGTGTTCAGCAGAACAGCAGCGTTGCCGTCGAAACGAATGATGGAACCGTCAGCGCGACGTACACCGTGACGGGTACGGACGACAACAGCAGTCATCACTTGGCCTTTTTTGACCTTACCGCGCGGAATTGCTTCCTTGACGGTTACCTTGATGATGTCACCGATACCGGCGTAACGGCGGTGCGAACCGCCGAGCACCTTGATGCACATGACGCGACGAGCGCCGCTGTTATCGGCCACATCGAGCATGGATTGAGTCTGAATCATAAAATTTCTCCGACCCCTAGCCCTTAGACTTCAACAGCGCGTTCGAGGACTTCAACCAGTGCCCAGGACTTGGTCTTGGCCAGCGGACGGGTTTCGCGAATGGAAACCTTGTCGCCGATCTTGCACTGGTTGGCTTCGTCGTGCGCGTGCAGCTTAGTCGAACGCTTAACGTATTTACCGTAGATCGGGTGCTTTACGCGACGCTCGATCAGAACGGTGATGGTCTTGTCCATTTTGTCGCTGACGACACGGCCAGTCAGCGTACGGACGGTTTTTTCAGCTTCAGCCATGATCACTTACCTGCCTGCTGGTTGAGCACAGTTTTCACGCGAGCGATGTCACGCTTAACTTGCGAGAGCAGGTGCGACTGCCCCAACTGGCCAGTTGCTTTCTGCATGCGCAGATTGAACTGGTCGCGCAGCAAGCCGAGCAGTTGCTCATTCAGTTGCTGTGCGGATTTTTCACGAAGTTCATTCGCTTTCATCACATCACCGTCCGCTTAACAAAGGAGGTGGCGAGAGGCAGCTTTGCAGCGGCCAGGGCGAAAGCTTCGCGCGCCAGCTCTTCAGAAACACCCTCGATCTCGTACAGGACTTTGCCTGGCTGAATCTGGGCAACCCAGTATTCCACGGAACCTTTACCTTTACCCATCCGCACTTCGAGAGGCTTCTTGGTAACCGGCTTGTCCGGGAACACACGGATCCAGATCTTGCCGCCACGCTTAACGTGACGGGTCAGGGCACGACGTGCCGACTCGATCTGGCGAGCGGTGAGACGACCGCGGGCGACAGCTTTCAGAGCGAACTCGCCGAAGCTGACCTTGCTACCGCGCAGTGCCAGACCACGGTTGTGGCCAGTCATCTGCTTGCGGAATTTTGTACGCTTTGGTTGCAACATTTGGCGTACCCCTTACTTAGCAGCTTTTTTACGAGGCGCTGGTGCTTGAGGCTTCAGCTCTTCCTGGCGACCACCAATCACTTCGCCTTTGAAGATCCAAACCTTGACACCGATCACACCGTAGGTGGTGTGAGCTTCGTAGGTGTTGTAGTCGATATCGGCACGCAGGGTGTGCAGGGGCACACGACCTTCGCGATACCACTCGGTACGTGCGATCTCGGCACCGCCGAGACGACCGCTCACCTGGATCTTGATGCCCTTGGCACCAATACGCATGGCGTTCTGTACGGCGCGCTTCATGGCGCGACGGAACATTACGCGGCGTTCCAGCTGCTGGGCTACGCTCTGAGCAACCAGCATAGCGTCGAGTTCCGGCTTGCGGATCTCTTCGATGTTGATGTGCACAGGCACACCCATCTGCTTGGTCAGGTCCTGACGCAGCTTCTCAACATCTTCACCTTTCTTGCCGATAACGATACCGGGACGAGCGGTGTGGATGGTGATGCGTGCAGTTTGAGCCGGACGATGAATATCGATACGGCTTACGGACGCGCTTTTTAGTTTGTCTTGGAGGTACTCACGAGTTTGCAGATCCTTCAGCAGGTAATCTGCGTAAGTCGCGCCGTCTGCGTACCAGACGGAGGTGTGCTCCTTGACGATTCCCAGGCGAATGCCAGTGGGATGTACTTTCTGACCCATCTGATCGACTCCGTTACTTGTCCGCAACCTTGACAGTGATATGGCAAGACCGCTTGACGATGCGATCAGCGCGGCCTTTGGCACGCGGCATGATGCGCTTCAGCGAACGCCCTTCGTTGACGAAGACGGTGGAGACCTTCAGGTCATCAACGTCTGCGCCTTCGTTGTGTTCGGCGTTGGCAACGGCCGACTCGAGGACTTTCTTCATGATTTCAGCGGCTTTTTTGCTGCTGAAGGCCAACAGGTTGAGCGCTTCGCCCACCTTCTTCCCGCGGATCTGGTCGGCGACCAAGCGGGCTTTCTGGGCGGAGATGCGAGCGCCCGACAACTTAGCGGCTACTTCCATTTCCTTACCCCTTAACGCTTGGCTTTCTTGTCAGCCACGTGCCCGCGGTAGGTGCGGGTACCGGCGAACTCGCCCAGTTTGTGGCCGACCATGTCTTCGTTCACGAGAACTGGGACGTGTTGGCGACCGTTGTGTACCGCGATGGTCAGACCGACCATTTGTGGCAGGATCATCGAACGGCGCGACCAGGTTTTAACTGGCTTGCGATCGTTCTTCTCCACCGCCACTTCGACCTTCTTCAACAGGTGAAGATCGATAAAAGGACCTTTTTTCAGAGAACGTGGCACTGTCGTATCCCTCTAGTTACTTGCGACGACGGACGATCATGTTGTCGGTACGCTTATTACCACGGGTTTTAGCACCCTTGGTTGGGAAGCCCCATGGCGATACCGGATGACGACCACCGGAGGTACGACCTTCACCACCACCATGCGGGTGGTCAACCGGGTTCATGGCAACGCCACGAACGGTTGGGCGAACGCCGCGCCAGCGTTTGGCACCAGCTTTACCCAGCGAACGCAGGCTGTGCTCGGAGTTCGAGACTTCGCCCAGGGTCGCACGGCACTCAGCCAGGACTTTACGCATTTCACCAGAGCGCAGACGCAGGGTCACGTAGACACCTTCGCGAGCGATCAGCTGAGCCGAAGCACCAGCGGAACGAGCGATCTGAGCACCTTTACCCGGCTTCAGTTCGATGCCGTGAATGGTGCTACCTACTGGAATGTTGCGCAGCTGCAGGGAGTTACCGGCCTTGATTGGGGCCAGGGCACCTGCGATCAGCTGGTCGCCAGCGCTCACGCCTTTAGGGGCGATGATGTAGCGACGCTCACCGTCTGCGTAGCACAGCAGGGCGATGTGAGCAGTACGGTTCGGGTCGTATTCGATACGCTCGACGGTGGCTGGAATGCCATCCTTGTCGTTGCGACGGAAGTCGACCAGACGGTAGTGCTGCTTATGACCACCACCCACGTGACGCGTGGTGATGCGGCCATTGTTGTTACGACCACCAGACTTCGATTTTTTCTCGATCAGCGGTGCGTGAGGAGCGCCTTTGTGCAGCTCCTTGTTGACCACCTTGACCACAAAACGGCGGCCAGGGGAAGTCGGTTTGCATTTAACGATTGCCATGATGCACCCCTTCCTTACTCAGCACTGCTGCTGAAATCGAGATCTTGGCCTGGCTGAAGGGAGACGATCGCCTTCTTCCAGTCATTACGCTTGCCCAGACCACGTGCGGTACGCTTGGTTTTACCCAGAACGTTAACAGTCGACACGTTTTCAACTTTTACGTTGAACAGGCCTTCGACAGCTTTCTTGATTTCCAGCTTGGTTGCATCGGTAGCAACCTTGAATACGAACTGGCCTTTCTTCTCAGCCAGAACGGTAGCCTTCTCGGAAACGTGCGGGCCAAGGAGGACTTTGAATACGCGTTCCTGGTTCATCCCAGCAGCTCCTCGAATTTCTTCACGGCCGAGACGGTGATCAACACCTTCTCGTATGCGATCAGACTGACCGGGTCGGAACCTTGAACGTCACGTACATCGACGTGCGGCAGGTTGCGAGCAGCCAGGTACAGGTTCTGATCAACAGCGTCGGAAACGATGAGAACATCGCTCAGACCCATGCCGTTCAGCTTGTTCAGCAGGTCTTTGGTTTTCGGGGCTTCAACAGCGAAGTCCTGAACCACGACCAGACGGTCGCTACGCACCAGCTCAGCGAGGATGGAGCGCAGAGCTGCGCGATACATCTTCTTGTTGAGCTTCTGCGAGTGATCCTGAGGACGAGCTGCGAAGGTTACACCACCGCCACGCCAGATCGGACCACGGGTAGTACCGGCACGAGCACGGCCAGTACCTTTCTGACGCCATGGGCGCTTACCGCCACCGGCTACGTCAGAACGGGTCTTCTGCTGCTTGGTGCCCTGACGGCCGCCGGCCATGTAGGCCACGACTGCTTGGTGTACCAGCGTCTCGTTGAATTCGCCACCGAAAGTCAGTTCGGAAACTTCGATCGCCTGAGCGTCATTTACATTAAGTTGCATGTCAGTTTCCCCTTACCCGCGAGCCTTGACAGCTGGACGCACAACCACGTCGCCGCCAGTAGCGCCTGGAACGGCACCCTTGATCAGCAGCAGGTTGCGTTCAGCGTCTACGCGTACTACTTCCAGGGACTGCACAGTCACGCGCTCAGCGCCCATGTGACCGGACATTTTCTTGCCCTTGAATACACGACCAGGAGTCTGGCACTGGCCGATGGAGCCAGGGACACGGTGCGATACGGAGTTACCGTGGGTGTTATCTTGACCACGGAAGTTCCAACGCTTGATGGTACCGGCGAAGCCTTTACCTTTGGACTGACCGGTTACGTCTACCAGCTGGCCTGCAGTGAAGAGTTCAGCTTTGATCAGATCGCCAGCCTGGAAATCGCCTTCTTCAAGACGGAACTCCCAGACACCGCGACCAGCGGCAACGTTGGCCTTGGCAAAGTGGCCAGCCTGAGCGGCGGTCACACGCGAAGCACGACGCTCGCCGACAGTGACTTGCACTGCACGGTAGCCATCAGTTTCTTCGGTTTTGAACTGGGTGACGCGATTCGGCTCGATCTCAATGACCGTGACCGGAATGGAGACACCTTCTTCGGTGAAAATACGGGTCATACCCGCTTTTCGACCGACTACACCAATAGTCATGTTGTAAACCTCATGAGTGTACGGGGCTTTCACCCGCTATGGCCGCCCATTTCAGAGCGTTACACGACCAGACCGAAGTCTTAGCCGAGGCTGATCTGTACTTCCACGCCGGCCGCCAGATCAAGCTTCATCAGCGCGTCAACGGTTTTATCCGTTGGCTGGACGATGTCCAGAACACGCTTATGAGTGCGAATCTCGTACTGGTCACGCGCGTCTTTGTTGACGTGCGGGGAGACCAGAACGGTGAAACGCTCTTTGCGGGTAGGCAGTGGAATTGGACCACGCACTTGTGCACCAGTACGTTTCGCGGTTTCCACGATTTCCTGGGTGGATTGGTCGATCAGGCGATGGTCGAAAGCCTTCAACCTGATACGGATTTGCTGATTTTGCATTGGATTTCAGACTCCAGGCTGTTCCCAACGGACGCACTACGCCCGCTAAAAGGAGGCGTGATTCTATAGACGCCCCAATTTAGTGTCAACCCAATAAAAAAAGCCCCCGCTGAGCGGGGGCTTTTTCAATCGGTCGAGTGATTACTCGATGATTTTGGCTACGACGCCGGCGCCGACGGTACGACCGCCTTCACGGATGGCGAAGCGCAGACCGTCTTCCATTGCGATGGTCTTGATCAGGGTGACTTCCATC